>NZ_JBHVYK010000041.1:0-56026 GCF_042880855.1 Streptomyces sp. NPDC058291 | reverse complement strand
CACCCGGGCCGTCCCGTGCGCGCCGCCGGCCAGCTCGTCCGGCGCGGGCACCCGCATCGAGGTGTGGGTGTCCCGGTTGGAGTCCGGCTTCGCGTTCGGCACCAACGGGACCGAGCCCCGCCGCACCCGGCCGGAGGCCCCTTCGGCGGCGGGCGCGGAGGGCGCCGGCTCGGACGGTTCGCCGTCGTCCGGCTCGGTGTCGGGCTCGTCGACGTCCAGCGGGGGCATTCCGGCCAGCGTGGGCAGCTGCTCCCGCAGCCGCGCCGCCAGCTCGGAGGCCCGCAGCCGGGAGGCCGGGGCCTTGGCCAGGCACTGCACGATCAGCTGCCACAGCTCGTCCGGAATGCCGGGCAGGGGGGCGACGGACTCCGTGACATGGCGGCGCAGCACCGCGCCGGGGTGGCCGCCGCCGAACGGGGTGAAGCCCGCGAGCAGCTCGTACAGGACCGTCGCCAGGGCGTAGATGTCCACCGAGGCGCGGGGCGGCAGGCCCTCCACGATCTCGGGGGCCAGGTAGTCCGGCGTGCCGATGATCTTCGTGGCGCGGGTCCGTTTGGGGGTGTCGATCAGTTTGGCGACGCCGAAGTCGGTCAGCAGAGCGCGGTGCGAGCCGCCGGGCCCGAGCGGTCCCTGCATGTCCAGCAGGATGTTCTCGGGTTTCACGTCGCGGTGCACGATCCCGGCGGCGTGCGCGGCGGCCAGTCCCTCGGCGACGTCCGCGACGATCGCCACGGCGGCCTCCGGGGCCAGGCGCCGGTCCCGTTCGAGGCGGGTGCGCAGGTCCGTGCCCCGGACCAGGTCCATGACCAGCGCCAGGTCGTTGCCGTCGACGACCAGGTCCCGCACGGACACCACGTGGGGGTGCTCCAGGCCGAGCAGCGCCGTGCGCTCGTGCACGAAGCGGCCCACGAGCTCCTCGTCGGAGGCGAGGTCCTCGCGCAGCAGCTTGACGGCGACGGGTCCGTCCGGTCCCTCGCCCAGCCACACCGTGCCGGCGCTGCCCCGTCCCAGGATCTGGTGGGCGGTGTACCGGCTGCCGATCTTCCGTGCCAAGGCTGCTCCTACAGACGCGTGTTGCCCATCAAAGTACGCGTCCTGGGAGCCAACCCTCACCGTGGAGACGGAAATCACCCGCCAGATGTCGACAAGTACACAAACCCGTCGGCGTCAGTTCCCGGTTCCGCCGCCGAGGTCGCCGATCCAGCCGGCGACCTGGTCGTACCAGTGGGTGACCTGACCCCAGAAGGTCCTGCCCGAGCCGATCCAGTCCTGCAGCGGGCTGAGCTCCCAGATGAGCCATCCGGCGACGAACAGGATGACGATCGTGAACAGGCAGCCCTTCAGACAGCCGAGCCCGGGGATCCGCATCGGGTTGGCGCTGCGCTGTCTGGGCTCGCGCGGCTGCCGGGGCTCCGGCGCGGGCCGCTGCCGCGGCTGCTGCTGGGGCGCGGGCGCGTGCCGCTGGGGCTGCTGAGGTTGCTGGGGCTGGGGGGCCGCGTACCGCTGCTGGGGCTGCTGCTGTCCCGGATAGCCGTATCCGGACTGCTGCGGCCGCTGCGGCGGCTGCTGGCGGTACGGCTGCTGCGGCTGCGGCGACTGCTGCTGGGGGCGGGAGACCTGCCGCTGGGGGCGGCGGCGCAGCGGGTCGTCGCCGGGGTCGAGGTACTGCTGCACCTGGGTCGGCTCGTTGCGGTCGCGCGCGGCCCGCATCTGGTTCTGCCACGGGTGCGGCTGCTCGGGCTGCTGCGGCCCGCCCTGTCCGTCCGGCTGGTGCGGCGGCACCGGCGGCAGGACGGCCGTCGGGTCGGCGGAGCCGTGCGGACCGCCCGTGTGCGGCAGGACGGCGGTGGGGTCGGCGGCGCCCGCCGGGCCCGCCGTGTGCGGCAGGACGCTGGTCGCGGCGTTCGGGTCGTAGGCACCGCCCGGCACGGTCGCGGGCGTCGGGTCGGGCGCGAGCAGATGGCCCACTCCGTCGGCGGCGGCGATCTGCATCGAGTTGGCGTGCACCCCGATGCCCTCGGCGACGATGCGCAGCCCGCGCGCGAGGTTCTCGGCGCTCGGCCGGTCGTCGGGGTTCTTGCGCAGGCAGCGCTCGATGACCGTCCAGAGCGGGTCGGGGACCGTGGAGGGACGGCGCGGTTCGGCGCTCAGATGCTGGTGCAGGACTTCCAGGGCCGAGCCGCCTGAGAACGGCGGACGGCCCGTGACCAGCTCGTACAGCAGGATGCCGGCGCCGTAGACGTCCACGGCCGAGGTCTGCGGGCGGCCCTCGGCGGACTCCGGGGCGACGTAGGCGGGCGTGCCGACGAACTCGCTGGTCCGGGTCAGGCCCGGGGAGTCGGCGAGGCGGGCGATGCCGAAGTCGGTGAGCAACGGGTGCATCTGGCCGCCGTCCTGCCGCAGCAGGACGTTGGCCGGCTTCAGGTCGCGGTGCACGACGCCGTCGGCGTGGCTGGCGGCGAGCGCGTCGGCGACCTGGGCGGTGAGCAGCGCCGCGGCGACCGGGGTGAAGGGGCCGTTCTCGCGCAGGTAGCGGTGCAGGTCGGGGCCCTCGACGAGGTCCATGACCAGGGCCAGCAGGTCGCCCTCGACGACCAGGTCGCGGACCCGGACGATGTTGGGGTGGGTCAGGCGCAGCAGCACCGAACGCTCGCGCAGGAAGCGCATCACGACGTCGGGGTCGTTCGCGAGCTCCTCCTTGAGGACCTTGATCGCGACGGTCTCCCCGGGCTGACCCGCGACGGCCGCCTCGGCGCCCGCGGTCTCGCGCTGGCGGGCTCGCCAGACGGTGCCCGTGGCGCCGCGTCCGAGCGGCTCCTCGAGCAGGTACTTGCTGCCTACCGGCCGCACGTCATGTGCTCCCTGCTGCTTGCTCGCCAGACGGGCCGACTCTTCGGTCCCGCTCGTCTGTCCCGCCAGTGTTCCGCACCACTGTAGTGCCGCGATGCGGACACGGGGCGGTCGTCCTCGTTCGGAGGAAAGACGCTTCACCCGGTCTTCTTGGTTGCCGGAGCCGGACGTGACCGATCTCAACTGATCGTCGGCGACGTACTCGTCAGGCACTTTTGCGGGCAGAGCCGACCAATCAAGATCACTTGTCCGCGGGAGAGGGGCGCGTTGTCAGTGACAGGTGCGAGGATGCCTGCAGTACTGGCCGCTGTGCTCGTGTGGGGTGGGGGGGAAGCCCGCGCCCGTGCAGAAGGGACCGCTGACGGCGATGCAGATCCGGCTGACCGTCGTAGACCCGACGGGCGCGCCCGCCGATTCCCGGCACCGCGCCGCGAGCTGCGACGTGCTGGTCACGGCGCCCGCCGGCACGGCCCTGGCGGCGGTGTCGTCCGCGCTGGCCGCGGCGGTCTGCGGGGAGGGCGCCGCGCCGTCCTCGTCCGCGGCGGCGGTCGTGCTCTACGCGGGCGTGGAGCGGCTCGACGCCCAGCGCTGCACGCTGGGCGAGCCCCCGCTGATCGACGGCGCGGTGCTGTCGCTGGGCGCCCCGGCCGACCCCGAGCCGCACCCCGAGGTCGACGACGCTCCGGCCCGCCTGCACGTGGTGGCGGGCCCCGACGCGGGCGGGGTCCATCTGCTGCACGGCGGCCAGGTCCGGGTGGGCCGCTCCGCCGACGCGGACGTGCCCCTGGACGACCCGGACGTCTCCCGTCTGCACTGTGCGGTGACGCTGTCCCCCGAGGGCCGTGTCACGGTGGCCGACCTGGGCTCCACCAACGGCACCACGCTGGACGGCGCCCGGGTGCAGACCCGTCCCGTCCGCCTCGCCCCCGGCGCGCTCCTGCGCGTCGGCGAGTCGGCCCTGCGTCTGGCCCCGCCCGGCGGGCCGGGCCCCCGGGTGGCGACCACTCCGGACGGCGAGGGGCACGTGCGCGTGCCCTGCGGGGGGACGGCGGCGCAGAGCGCGGACGCGGCTCCCGCGCGCGTGAACGGCGCCGGCACGGGCGGCCCGGCCGCGGACCGTCCGCACGACCCGTCCGGCCGTTCCGGCTCCGCCCGTCCGGCGGGTCCGACGGCTCACGCCTACGGGACGGTCGACTGGGCCGGCGCGTCGCCGGAGCGCGGCGAGGGCCGGTCCGCTCCCGGCCGGACGCCCCTCGCGCCGCCCATGGTCCCCGGCCAGGGCGTGGCGCCGCGCGTCGAGACCCGCCGCGGCGGCCCGTTCGCGGCGGGCGACGCGTCGCAGGCGACCCACGGGGGCCGCGCGGGGCTCGGCTCCTTCCCGACCGGCGACGGCGACGTCCGCGGACCGCACGGCGCGCACGACGACAGCGCCGCCCCCGACCACCCGTCCCCCGCCGACGGCCCCTACGCCGACCGGGCCGACAGCGGCGGCCACGGTGACGGTCATGGCAGCGGCGGTCATGGCGGTGACGGTCATGGCAGCGGCGGTCACGGCGGCGACGACGATCTCGGCGGTTCCGCCCGCCGCAAGGGCACCCCGCTGCGCGGCCCCGACGTGCCCCCGGGCGGGCGCAGGCGCGGGGGCCTCTCCGCGTGGGCGCGGCGGCTGGCCGGCGGTCGCGGCGCCGAGGCGGACCCGGCCGGCGCCGGAGCCGACGGGGAGCCGACGGCCGACGGCGAGGCGCGGCCGGCGACGGCCCCGACGTCCGCGCCCGAGACCTGGCCGGACCCGGCGGCGCTGCTGCTGACGGCGCTGGGCCCCGGCCCGCGGCTGTGGGAGCGCGCGCCCGGGCACCCGGAGGCGCTCGCGGTGCGGCTCGGCACGGCCGACCGGCCCGCCCCCGACGGCTCGGGTCTGCTGCCGGCCGTCCCGGTGACGGCGGGGCTGCGCGAGGTCGGGGCGCTCGGTCTGGCCGGACCGCGGCCGCGGCTGTCCGGGCTGGCGCGCGCGGTGCTGGCCCAGCTCGCCGCGCTGCACTCCCCCGAGACCCTGGAAGTCGTTCTGATCAGCACGGACCGCGCGCGGTCCGAGGCGCAGCGCACCGCCGAGTGGTCCTGGCTGGGCTGGCTGCCCCACCTGCGCCCGGCCCACGGCCAGGACTGCCGTCTCCTGCTCGCCTACGACCGAGACCAGGCCACGGCCCGCACGGACGAACTCCTGCGCCGGCTGGAGGACCACCTCTTGGACAGCACGGCCGCCGCCCCGCAGGCGTCCCCGCTGAGCGGCGCCGCCCGCCGCCCCTCCTGGGCCGTGGCGGACGACGCGGCCGACGGCGGCTTCCCCGGCCCGTACACGGTGGTCGTGGTGGACGGCGACCCCGGCGGCGCGGACCTGCGCGAGGCGGTGGCGCGGCTCGCGGTGGCCGGTCCGCGCGCCGGAATCCATGTCGTCTGCCTGGCGGAGACCCCCGCCGCCTCGCCCTCCTCACCCGTGACGGAGACCTACGAGGCGGCCTGCGCGGCGGCGCCCACCTTCCGCGCGTGCGGAGCGGTCGCCCTGCTCAGCGGAGACGTGGCGACGGCGCTGCGGCTGCTGCGGGTCGCGCCGACCGGGGCGCGCACGGAGCGGCCCGGCCCGGTGGGCCCCGGCACGGTCGGCGCGGTGGACGCGGTCTCCCTCGCCTGGGCCGAACGCTTCGCAAGGGCTCTCGCACCGCTGCGCCCGGACGGCGCGGGCGGCGGCGGTGAGCGGCACACGCGGGTCTCCACGCCGCTGCCCCCGTCCGCGCGCCTGCTCGACGAGCTGGGCCTGGCCCGCGCCACGCCCGCCTCCCTGATGGCCCGTTGGGCGGACGCGGCCGACGACGCCGACGCGCTCGGCGGCCGGGCCCGGGCCGTGCTCGGCGCCGGTCCGCGCGGCCCGGTGGGCGTGGACCTGGTGGCCGAGGGCCCCCATCTGCTGATCGAGGGCCCGGCCGGCAGCGGGCGCACGGAACTGCTGCGGGCGGTCGTCGCCTCGCTGGCCGCCGCGGAGCGGCCCGACCGGCTGGGCGTCATCCTGCTGGACGGCCGCGACACCGTCGGCAAGGGCGGCGGCGGGCCCGGGGACGGCCTGCGGGTCTGCACCGACCTGCCGCACGTCACCACCCACCTGACGGCCAACGACCCGGTCCGCATGCGCGAGTTCGCGCAGTCGCTGAGCGCCGAGCTGAAGCGGCGGGCCGAGTTGCTGGGCCGCTCCGACTTCGCGGAGTGGCACACGCACCGCGCGGTCTCCGGCCGCATCGTCCCGCAGCGCCGCCCGAAGCCGCAGCGCGCCCCGAGCACGTCGGCCGCCCCGGTCCCGGGCTCCGGGGGCGGCGCCGCCGATCTGGACGCCCCGCCCAGCTCCACCCTGCGGCTGCGGCCGCAGGGGGCCGCCCGTCAGCAGGCCGAGGCGGCGCCGCCGCTGCCCCGCCTGGTCGTGGTGGTCGACGATCTGGACGCGCTGGTCTCCCCCGCCCTCGGCTCCCCGGGCCGGCCCGCCGCCGGCTCGGTGATGCGCGCGCTGGAGGCGGTGGCCCGCGAGGGCGAGCGGCTCGGCGTGCACCTGGTGGCGGCGGCCGGCTCCGGGGGCCGCACCGCGGAGTCGGAGCCGGTCCGACGCTCCACGGTCCGGATCACGCTGGAGGCGCCGGCTTCCGGACCGGACGAGCCGGCGCCGGGCCGCGGTCGGCTCCGGAGCGCGGACGGCCGGCTCACCCCGTTCCAGGGCGGTCGCGTCACGGGCCGCATACCCCGCACGGCGACGCTCCGGCCCACGGTGCTCCCCCTGGAGTGGGCCCGCATGGGCGATCCGCCGGCCCGCAGACCGGTACGGGAACTGGGCAACGGACCCACGGACCTGGCGCTGCTGGCCAGCGCCCTGGAACGAGCGGCACGCCATCCCAGCCCGTCCGGCGTCCACTGAGCACGGCACGCCACGCCGCCCCGTCGATCACGACGGGGTCACGATCCCGCGCTTGACAGGGTGGGCGCTCTTGCCGACCCCTGGCGCCCGGCGTAGACCAGTGCCACGGGACAGCGCTCAACGTTCGACGAGGAACGAAGAACGGGGCAGTGATGCGCAACACGAGCAGCACCATCCGCACACGCAGGACCGGGAAAGCGGCCGCCACGCTTCTGGCGGGAGCCCTCGCCGCCCTCTCGCTCACCGGCTGCGGCGGCGACGACGACAAGAGCACCGACGGCGGCGGAGCAACCGGAACCAAGGAGTCCGGCAGCACCCTCACCCTCCCCAAGCTGAACGGCACCACGCTCGAAGTGGCCGCCGTGTGGACCGGCACCGAACAGGCGAACTTCAAGAAGGTGCTCGCCGAGTTCGAGAAGCGCACCGGCGCGAAGATCACCTTCGTGCCCGCACAGGACCCGATCATCAACTTCCTGGGTTCGAAGATCGCGGGCGGCTCTCCGCCGGACGTGGCCATGCTGCCGCAGCCCGGCGCCATCAAGCAGGCCGCCGACAAGGGCTGGGCCAAACCGCTGGGCGCCGAGGCGCAGGCGCAGCTCACCAAGAACTACTCCCAGGGCTGGCAGGACATCGGCAAGGTGGGCGGCAAGCAGTACGGCGTCTACTACAAGGCCGCCAACAAGTCGCTGATCTGGTACAACGCCAAGGTCTTCGAGAACGCGGGCGCGTCCGAGCCCAAGACGTGGAAGGACCTGCTGACCACCGCGCAGACGGTCTACGACTCCGGCGTCACCCCCTTCTCGATCGGCGGCGCCGACGGCTGGACGCTCACCGACTGGTTCGAGAACGTCTACCTCTCGCAGGCGGGCCCGGAGAAGTACGACCAGCTCGCCCAGCACAAGATCAAGTGGACGGACCCTTCCGTGAAGGAGGCGCTGACCACCCTCGCCCAGGTCTGGGGCAAGAAGGCCTGGGTCGCGGGCGGTGCGAGCGGCGCGTTGCAGACCGAGTTCCCGGCGTCGGTGACACAGACCTTCACCGGCGGCGACCAGCCGAAGGCGGCCATGGTCTACGAGGGCGACTTCGTGCAGGTCAACATCGCCGACACCAAGGCGAAGGTGGGCACGGACGCCAAGGTGTTCCCGTTCCCGACGGTCGGCGGGACCGCGCCCGTGGTCTCGGGCGGCGACGCGGCGGTCATCCTGAAGGACTCCAAGGGCGCGCAGGCGCTGGCGACCTTCCTGGCCTCGCCGGACGCGGCCCAGATCCAGGCCAAGCTCGGCGGCTACCTGTCGCCCAACAAGAACGTCGACGTCTCCGCGTACCCCAACGAGGTCCAGCGGACGATCGCCAAGGCGCTGGTCGCGGCCGGCGACGACTTCCGCTTCGACATGTCCGACCAGGCCCCGCAGGCCTTCGGCGGCACGCCCGGCAAGGGCGAGTGGAAGGACCTGCAGGACTTCCTGAAGAACCCGTCGGACGTGGCCGGCATCCAGGCGAAACTGGAGTCGGACGCGGCGGCCGCGTACGGGAACTGACCCGGCGATGGCGACGCCCAAGGCGGCGGGGGCTCCCGGGGCCCCCGCCGTTCCTCGCCCGCGCAAGAGCGTGACCGGCACCCGCAGGACGGTGGCGGCGCTGTTCCTGCTGCCCGCCCTGGTGCTGCTCGGCGCGCTCGTGGTCTACCCGATCGGGTACTCGGTCGTGCGCAGTTTCTACGACCAGTCCGGCGACGGTTTCGCCGGAGTCGACAACTACAAGGCCCTCTTCACCGACGACGGCATCCGCACCGCCCTGAAGAACAACGTGATCTGGGTGGTGTTCGCGCCGACGGTGGCGACCGCGCTCGGTCTGATCTTCGCGGTGCTGACCGAACGCGTGCGCTGGGGCACCGCGTTCAAACTGGTCGTCTTCATGCCGATGGCGATCTCGATGCTCGCCGCCGGGATCATCTTCCGGCTGGTCTACGACCAGGACCCGGACAAGGGCGTCGCCAACGCGGTCTGGGTGGGCGTGCACGACACGTTCGCCGAGGCCTCCGCGTTCCCCAAGGCGCACCCGGGCCGGCAATCGCCGCTCCAGGCCGACGACGGCGGCTTCATCACCCGTAGCCCCGTCCGGGCCGGCGTCCCGGTCTCCCTCCCGCTGGTGGGCGTCCCCCCCGACCAGATGCCCGGCGGCGCCGCGCCGGCCGTCACGGCGCGGACGGAACCCGGCAAGGTCACCGGCACCGCCTGGCAGGACTTCACCCGCGGCAAGGGCGTCGGCGCCCTGGGCGCGCCCGACCCGACCGAACGGGGGTACGCCGGGATGCGGATCGAGGCGGTGAAGGACGGCAAGGTGGTGGCCTCGACGAAGGCGGCCGACGACGGCACCTTCACGCTCCCCGCCGCGGCGGACGGCGCTCGACTGAGGCTGCCGGCCGCCAACTTCAAGGAGGCGTACAACGGTCTGGACTGGCTCGGCCCGTCGCTGGTCACGCCGGCGATCATCGGCTCCTACATCTGGATGTGGGCGGGCTTCGCGATGGTGCTGATCGCGGCGGGGCTGGCCGGCGTCCCCCGGGAACTGCTCGAGGCGGCGCGCGTCGACGGCGCCACCGAGTGGCAGGTGTTCCGCAGGGTCACCGTCCCGCTCCTCGCGCCGGTCCTGGCGGTGGTCACCGTCACCTTGATGATCAATGTGCTGAAGGTGTTCGACCTGGTGTTCATCATCGCCCCGGGCTCCTCGCAGGACGACGCCAACGTGCTCGCCCTGGAGCTGTACCGCAAGGGCTTCTCCGAGGACCAGCCGGGCATCGCCAGCGCCATCGCGGTGTTCCTGCTGCTCCTGGTGATCCCGGTGATGTGGTTCAACGTACGCAGGCTGAGGCGGGAGGTGCGGCGGTGACCGGGCGACTCGAGTGGATCATGGAGAAGCTCAACGGCGGGCTGGTCCGCGTCTTCCTGATCGTCGTCGGCCTGTTCTGGCTGGTGCCGACCGTGGGGCTGCTCATCTCCTCCCTGCGCTCCCCGGAGGACATGAGCGCGAGCGGCTGGTGGGAGGTGTTCAGCAAGCCCTCCCGACTCACCTTCGACAGTTACCAGAGGCTCCTGGAGAACGGCGACATCACCGGCTCCCTCGTCAACACGGTGCTGATCACGGTGCCGGCGACGGTGCTGGTCGTCGTCATCGGCTCGCTCGCGGGCTACGCGTTCGCGTGGATGGAGTTCCCCGGCCGGGACTGGTGGTTCCTGGCCGTCGTCGGACTGCTGGTGGTGCCCGTGCAGGTGGCGCTCATCCCGATCGCCGAACTGTTCGGCAAGATAGGCCTGTTCGGGAACATCCTGGGCGTGATCCTGTTCCACGTCGGGTTCGGACTGCCCTTCGCGGTGTTCCTGCTGCGCAACTTCTTCGCGGAGATCCCCCGCGAGTTGCTGGAGGCGGCACGCCTGGACGGGGCCGGCGAACTGCGGCTGTTCGCACGTGTCGTGATGCCGCTCGGCGGGCCGGCCATCGCGTCCCTGGGCATCTTCCAGTTCCTGTGGGTGTGGAACGACATGCTGGTCGCGCTGGTGTTCACCAACGCCGACAGCCAGCCGATCACCGTCGCCCTGCAGACGCAGGTGAGGCAGTTCGGCAACAACATCGACGTGCTGGCTCCCGGCGCGTTCATCTCCATGGTGATCCCGCTGGCCGTGTTCTTCGCGTTCCAGCGGCAGTTCGTGTCCGGCGTGATGGCGGGCGCCGTCAAGTAGCGCGGAACGGACGGGAGAACGCGGGCGGGCCGAGTCATCGGCCCGCCCGCGTCCGTTCACCCGCAATCCCCCGTATGCCGCAGAAACCGTAACCAAGTCACTCCATCGGCCGTTTCCGGGCAAGGCCCTGTCTACCGCCCGCGCCGACCCATGGATGTCCCTTGCCCAGGTTCAGTGTCATCGTCCCCGCGTACAAGGTTCAGGCGTACCTGCACGAGTGCCTCGAATCGGTGCTGTCCCAGTCGTACGCCGATCTCGAACTGATCGCCGTCGACGACAGGTCGCCGGACGCCTGTGGCGAGATCATCGACGAGTTCGCGGCCCGGGACGCGCGGGTGCGGGCCGTGCACCTGCCGCAGAACGTCGGTCTGGGGCCGGCCCGCAACGCCGGCCTGGAGCGGGCCACCGGCGACTACCTGCTGTTCCTCGACTCCGACGACACCCTCACCCCGGACGCGCTGCGCGCGATCGCCGACCGGCTGGCCGAGACGGGCGAGCCGGACGTCCTGGTCTACGACTACGCGAGCACGTACTGGACGGGCGAGACGGTCCGCAACAAGTTCGCCGGGCAGCTCAGCGAGGAGGGCCCGGCCCCCTTCCGGCTCCAGGACCGGCCGGGGCTGCTGAGGGTGCTGATGGTGGCCTGGAACAAGGCCTACCGGCGGGAGTTCGTCCACGACGCGGGCCTGCGGTTCCCTCCCGGCTACTACGAGGACGCGCCGTGGACGTACCCGGCGCTGATGGCGGCGCGGACCCTGGCGACGCTGGACCGGGTCTGCGTGCACTACCGCCAGCGCCGCCGGGGCAACATCCTGTCCACCACGAGCCGGGGACACTTCGACGTCTTCGAGCAGTACGACCGGGTCTTCGCGTTCGTCGAGCAGCGGCCCGAACTCGCGCACTGGCGGCCGGTGTTGTTCCGCCGGATGGTCGACCACCTGTCGACGGTGTTCACCAAGCGCGACCGCCTGCCGCGTGGCTCGCGCGCAGAGTTCCTGCGCAAGGCCCGTGTGCACTACCGCCGTTACCGCACCCCGGGCGCCTCCGTCTCGCTGCGGTGCAGGCTGCGCCACACCCTGGTCCACTTCGGCGTGCACCGCACCTACCGGGCGCTGGAGGCGTCCATGACCCTGCGCCGGCGCGCCCACAAGGCGGCCTCGAAACTCGCCCGCGCCCTGCGGGCGGCCCTGCTGCAGGCCCACTACCGCATCCAGCTGCGGCTGCCGCTGCGCGCCGACCGGGCCGTGTTCGCCGCGTACTGGGGCCGGGGCCACGGCTGCAATCCGGGCGCGCTGGAAGCCGCGTTCCGCGCCCTCGCGCCGCAGGTGCGCACGGCGTGGATCGCCCGTCCCGAGCACCAGGACGCCGTCCCGCCGGGCCCGCGCCGGGTGCGTCCGGGCACCGCCGCCTACTGGACGGCGCTGGCCCGCTCCAAGTACCTGGTGAACAACGTCAACTTCGACCGCCGGCTCGTCAAGCGGCCCGGACAGGTGTTCGTCCAGACCCAGCACGGCACGCCCCTCAAGCACATGGGCCTCGACCTCCAGGACCGTCCGGCGGCCGCCCGCGACATGGACTTCGACGCGCTGCTGCGGGGCGTCGACGCCTGGGACTACGTCCTGTCCGCCAACCGCCACACCACCCTCACCTGGGAGCGCGTCTACCCGGGCGGGTACGAGACCCTGGAGTACGGCTACCCCCGCAACGACGTCTTCCAGCGGGCGACGGCCGAGGACGTGACGCGGCTGCGGGAGTCCCTCGGCATCCCCCGGGACGCGATCGCCCTCCTGTACGCGCCCACCCACCGCGACTACCGCCGCGCCCAGCGCTGCCCTCTCGACCTGGCGCGCGTCCTGCGCCGGCTGGGCCCGCGCTTCGTGATCCTGGCTCGCGCCCACTACTGGCAGGACCCGCTCGTCGACCGCCCGACGCCCGGGGTCATCGACGTCAGCGGCCATCCCAGCGTGGAGTCCCTCTGCCTGGCCTCGGACGCCCTGGTCACCGACTACTCGTCCCTGATGTTCGACTACGCCAACCTGGACCGCCCGATCGTGGTGCACGCCGACGACTGGGAGGCCTACGAGGCGGCCCGCGGCACCTACTTCGACCTGCGGAGCTTCCCGCCGGGCGCGGTCGCGCACAGCGAGGACGAGCTGATCGACATCTTCACCACCGGCCACTGGCGCGGCTCCCGATCGGCCCAGCTGCGCACCGCGTTCCGCGAGCGGTTCTGCCCGCACGACGACGGCCGCGCCGCCGAGCGCGTCGTCCGGCGCGTGGTGCTGGGCGAGCCGGAGCCGCCCGCGGCCATCCCCCTCGCCGAGCGCCGCCCCGCACCGTCGGCGGCGGCAGCGGCAGAAGCAGCAGCAGGGGCTACGGCGTCGGGGGCTTCCGGGGCCGCCCCGGTCGAGCCGGCCACCGAGGCCTGCGCCGGGGAGCGGGCGGCGTCCTCCGGGCGCACGCCGATCGCCGTCGTGCCGCGGCCCGCCGGCCCCCGTTCCGTCGTCGACCGCCGCTGACGGCCGTTCCCCCACGGGAGTTCGCATGCCCACCGGTTCGTCGCGGCCCACCCCGACCCGGCCGTCCACCTGGCGCCCGACCGGACGCCCCGGCCGCGGTCGTACGGCCTGAGCAGCAAGCAGCAGGCACCGCACCGAGAAGACACAGAAAGAGCAGCATGCCCCGCTTCAGCATCATCGTCCCGTCCTACGGGGACGGGGGTCCCCCCGGCCGTGTGGACACGAGAGTGGGGGAGGGCCGGCTGTCCCTGGCGCTGGACTCCGTCCTCGCCCAGTCCTACGGCGACTTCGAGGTGATCCCGGTCGCCGACGCGCCCGACACGGTGGCCGCCGCCGTCGCCGCCCGGCACGCGCGGCGGGACTCCCGGGTCACACCCGCGCGCTCCCGGCCGTCGCAGGGCCTCGCCGGGGCGCGCAACGCCGGGATGCGGGCGGCCACCGGCGACTACCTGCTGTTCCTCGACGGCGACGACACCCTCGCCCCGGGCGCCCTGGCCGCCCTGGACGCCCGCCTCGCCGAGACCGGCGACGTGGACGTCCTGTACGCCGAGCACGAGCGCGTCCCCTGGTGGGAGGGCGAGCCGGCCAACCCGGCGGCGCCGCTGCTGGCGAAGACGCCCGACGACGCCTTCTCCCCCGTCGAGGCCCCGCACGTGACCGGGGTGCAGCTGCCGGTGTGCGGCACGCTCCACCGCAGGTCGTTCCTCATCGAACACGAACTCGTCTTTCCCGAGGGCCACTTCACGGACGTCGGATTCGGCGGTCTGGTCAGCGTGCACGCGGGACGGATCGCGGCGCTGCGGTCGGTCGTCGTACGGCGCAGGCAGCGGCGGCAGGGCGACCCGCTGAACCAGCCCGGCACGCACCACCTGGAGCTGCTGGAGCAGGTCGACCTGGTGCTGTCGCGGGCGGCCGCCGCCGGGCTGTCCGAGGACCGGTCGGGCCCGCTGTTCGAGCAGCTCTTCGCGGCCGTCCTGAAGACCGCCGCGCACCCCGCCCGGCTGGCCGGGCGGCGCCGGGCCTTCTTCCGCCGCGCGGGCAGGCTGTACCGGCGCCACCGCCCGGCCGGGTTCCGCCGGCCGGGCGGGAGCCTCGGCGTGCAGCACCGGCTGCTGGCGGCCGGGGCGTACACGGCGTTCCGGGCGCTGCGCGGCGCCAACCGCAAGGCGACGGCGGCCGTCCGGCGGGTGCCCCGCGCCCGGGCGCTGCGCACCCGCCTGTACTACCGCGGCCAGCTGCTCCGGCCCATCGACCCCGGCCTGGCCGTGTACTGCGCCTACTGGGGCCGCGGCTACGCCTGCAATCCGGCCGCGATCCACGCCAAGGCCGCCGAACTCGCCCCGCACATCCGCTCGGTGTTCCTCGTCGAGGCCGACCAGGCGCAGACCCTGCCGGCGGGCGTCGAGCACGCCGTCATCGGCAGTCGCCGGTACTGGCAGGTGCTGGCCCGCGCCAAGTACCTCGTCAACAACGCCAACTTCGAGGGGGCCGTCGTCAAACGGCGCGGCAGCGTGCACCTGTCGACGCAGCACGGCACCCCGCTGAAGAAGATGGGCATCGAGCAGGCCGACCACCCGGTGGTCGCCGCCGCCACCGGAAGCTTCGACCGGCTGCTGCGCCGGATCGACCGCTGGGACTACAACCTCAGCTCGAACCGGCTGTCCACCGAGGTGTGGCAGCGGTCCTTCCCGTCGTCGTACGAGATGCTCGAGTACGGCTATCCGCGCAACGACGTGTACTACACCGCGTCGGCCGACGACGTGCGCCGCGTCCGCGCGCGGCTCGGCGTGCCCGAGGGCCGTACCGCGCTCCTGTACGCGCCCACCCACCGCGACCACGACACCGGCTCCGACACCCGGCTCGATCTGCACGCGCTGTGCGACGCCCTGGGGGACGACTTCGTCGTGCTGCTGCGCGCCCACTACTTCCACGACGACGACCGCGCCCGTCCGCGCGACGAGCGGATCATCGACGTCACGGGGCATCGCTCGTCGGAGGACGTCTGTCTCGCGGCGGACGCCCTGGTCACGGACTACTCGTCGATCGTCTTCGACTACGCCAACCTCGACCGGCCGGTCGTCGTGTACGCCGACGACTGGGACGTCTACCGCGAGACGCGCGGGGTGACCTTCGACTTCCTGGGCTGCCCGCCCGGCCCGGTGGCCCGCACCCCCGAGGAGCTGGCCGACGTCTTCCGCTCCGGCCGCTGGGCCGGTCCCGAGGCGGACGAGCTGCGCGCCCGGTTCCGCGCCCGGTTCTGCGAGTTCGACGACGGCCGCGCCGCCGAGCGCGTCGTGCGCCGGGTGCTGCTCGGGGAGCCGGCCGAGCGCATCGAGCCGGCCGTCCCGCTCCCCCGGCGTACGCCCGCGCCCGCCGCCGTGCCGACCTCACCGAGGAGCTGACCTTCGTGCCCCGCTTCAGTGTCATCGTCCCTGTCTTCAAGGTGCAGGGGTTCCTGCGCGAATGCCTCGACTCCGTGCTCGGCCAGTCGTTCGACGACATCGAGGTGATCGCCGTCGACGACTGCTCCCCCGACGGCTGCGGAGCGATCCTCGACGAGTACGCGGCGCGCGACGCGCGGCTGAAGGCCGTCCACCTGCCGGAGAACGTCGGCCTGGGCCGTGCCCGCAACGCCGGCCTGCCGCACGCCACCGGCGACTACGTCCTGTTCCTGGACAGCGACGACCGCTACACCCCCGGGCTGCTGCGGGCGGTCGCCGACCGGCTCGACGCGACCCGCGACCCCGACATCCTGGTCTTCGACCATGTGCGCACCCACTGGTGGGGCCGCGCGGGCCGCAGCGACGCGGCGGGCCTCCTCGAACAGGCCGGCGCCGACACGTTCGCCATCCGTGAGCACCCCGAGTACCTGCGCCTCTTCCTGGTCGCCTGGAACAAGGCCTACCGGCGGGACTTCTTCGTCGGGCACGGCTTCGCCTACCGGCCGGGGCTGTACGAGGACGCGCCCGTCACCTACCAGACGATGGTCACGGCCGAGCGGATCGCGTGTCTGGACCGGGTGGGCGTCGAGTACCGGCAGCGCCGGCAGGGCGCGATCACCCGCACCCCCGGACGCAAGCACTTCGACATCTTCGAGCAGTACGAGGGGCTGTTCGCGTTTCTCGCCGAGCGGCCGGACCTCGGCTGGGCGCGGCCGCTGCTGTTCGAGCGGGCGCTGGACCACATGCTGTTCACGGTGGCCCGCCCGGAGCGGGTGCTGCGCGGCGACCGCAAGGAGTTCTACCGCCGTATCAGGGCCTTCCACCGCCGGCATGTGCCGCCGGGCTTCGTGCCGCCGCCGGACAGCCGCCGTGCCGAGATCCGGCTGCTGGCGCTGGCCCCCTACCACCGCGCCCACTTCTGTCTGAACCTGTGGCGGCGCGGCGGCAACGCGGCGCTGCGCAGGACGGGCCGGCTGCGCGAGCTGCTCGCCCGGCAGGTCAAGCGGAGCTGGTACCGCCTCCAGCTGCGCCGGCGCCTGGATCCGGCGCTCGCCGTGTACTCCGCCGGGCACAGCCGCGCCGTGAACGGCGACCCGCTGGCGATCCACGCCCGGGCCGCCGAACTGGCGCCGCACGTGCGGGGCGTGTGGGTCGTCCAGCCCGACGCGGCGGACCTGGTGCCGCCGGGGACGGACTTCGTGACGACGGGCTCCTGGCGCTACTACCGGGTGATGGCCCGCGCCAAGCACTGGATCAACGACTGCAACTGGGCCGGCGACCTGGTGAAGCGCCCCGGCTCGGTGCATGTGCAGACACATCGGGGCACGCCGTTGAAGTACATGGCGCTGGATCTCCTCGACCGTCCGGGTGCCCGGCACGGCACGAACGTGCGCGGCATGCTCCGGCGCAGCGACCGCTGGGACGTCAGTCTGGTCGCCAACCGGCACTCCGAGGAGGTCTGGCAGCGGGCCTACCCCTGTCACTTCGCGTCGCTGCGCAGCGGCAGCCCGCGCAACGACGTCCTGGTGCGGGGCGGAGCCGAGCGCGGGGCCGAGCTGCGCGCGCGGCTCGGCATCGGGGCGTCCGAGACGGTCGTGCTGTACGCGCCGACTCCGCGCGACTACCGCCGGGGCCGTCATGTCTGGCGGGTCGACCTGGAGGCGCTGGCCGGCTCGCTCGGTCCCGGGCACCGGCTGCTGGTGCGTCTGCACCCCAGTCTGGCCCGCCATCACGAACGGGCGCTGGTCCTGCGCGACCTGCACCGCCGCGGCGCGCTGGCCGACGTCACCGACGAGCAGCACGTGGAGGACGTCCTGCTGGCCGCCGATGCCCTGGTCACCGACTACTCGGCGCTGATGTTCGACTATGCCCTCCTGGACCGTCCGATCGTGGTGCACGCCGACGACTGGGCCGCCTACCGTGCGGCCCGGGGGGCCTACTTCGACATCACCGCCGAGCCGCCGGGGCATGTGACCCGCTCGGACGAGGAGCTGGCGAAGGCGTTCGCCTCCGGCGCCTGGCGGGACGCGGAGTCGGCCCGGCTGCGAGCGGCGTTCCGGGAGCGGTTCTGCGAGTTCGACGACGGGCGGGCCGCCGAACGCGTCGTCCGGCACGTCCTGCTGGGCGAGGCCCCGGACCGCCCGGCCGGCGACGGCGAGGCGGTCGTCAGGATCCCGGGGGCCGTGGACCGTTCGGCGCGCCTGCCGGAGTACAGCTGATCGCCGGTCAGCGGGAGGCCGGCGCGGGAACGCGCCGGCCCGCGTGCGGGGACGGGGCCAGGTCCCGCCCCCGCGCGGCGTGCCGGCGCGTCCGGCTCTCGACCAGGAGCGGGATGCCGCAGACGGGCAGCAGCATCGCCATCACCATCAGCCGGGGACCGACGGACAGCTCGGGGTGTCCGGCCTGGTTCGCCAGGCCCGCGACGGCGACGCCGACGAGCAGGCAGGCGAACGGGCGGTGGTGGCGGAAGGCGCCCCAGGCTCCGCAGACGAGCAGCAGGAGCACCAGGGGCTGCACGAGGGCGTCGCGCAGCCATTCCCGCCAGAAGGCGAGGCTGAGCCGCCAGAACTCGGGCCCGGGATCGTCGACCGGGCTCCTCGTGTAGTGGACGGAGAGCAGTTCCTGGAGGCTGGCCTTCGTGCTCGGCAGCCCGTAGGCGAGGACGACGAGCTGGATCGCGGCCGCGAGCGCCGCCGTCGTCACGAGGATGACCCGCTCCGGGCGCACGGCGCTCTCCCCGCGCAGCCGGCGCGCGCACAGGAGCAGTGCGGTCATGACGGCGATCCCGGCGACGGCGAGCAGGGTCTGCGCGTATTTCACGACCGCGGCGCCGGCGAACCCGAGGACGGCGATCGTCGTCCCCGACACGACGCGGCCCCCGAGCACGCGGACGCAGCCGAGGAGGGCGGCGAGCAGCAGGCACAGCAGCAGGCCCTCGCACTGGGGCAGCATGGCCTCCTTGCCCGTCGGCAGCGCGTAGTAGAGGACCTGCCCGGTCAGGGCGAGCGGCACGCAGACCCCCAGCGTGCGCAGGACGAGCACGACCAGGCCGCTGGCCGCGACGGTCGCCACGAGCCCGGCCAGCCACAGGCCGGCGACCGGCCCGAAGCCGCGGACGAAGGGCACGGTGTACAGGGGGTATCCGGGCCTGGCGGCGAAGATCTCGGACATCCGCGGGTCGCTGAACAGCGCCATGTACCCGGTGACGTCGGCGCGCCCGGCGTTGCGCGCGACGCGCTCGCCCATTGTCCGTCGGCACTCCCGTTCCGCGGTCCGGCCGGCGTCGTGCTCGCGGTAGTGGGCGAGGTCCGCGCTGTCCCGCTGCGCCGACCTGACCCGCACGCTGTCGCAGTAGTAGTCCAGCGCCCGCCGGGAGGCCTCCTCCCGGCCGAGCCCCTGCAGCATGTAGCTGTGCGCCAGGTACTGACGGGTGTCCATGGCGGCGCGGCCCTGTGTCTGGACCGACTGCGCGCCGGCGAACAGCAGGGCGAACACGAAGAACCAGAAGAGGAGTACGCGTCGGTCGTTCGGCGGGGACGGCGGTCGACGGAGCCGGTCAGTTCTCCACATGGTCGACTGGCCTATCATGCGTTTCGGCACGATATCGAGCAGTATGAACCGCGTCGTGGTGACGACCGTCGGGATCCACCGTGCGGCCTAGCGGCCGGGAGCGAGGTCTCGGGAGAGGGAATCGGCGAGGAATGCGCCCCACTGTCCGCCCCCTCCGGCATCCGACGCCGTACCGGTGCCTCGGCGCTCTGCTCTGGCTCGCGATGTCGCTCGCGTACTGGCGCGAGCCGCTGAGCCGCGCGGCCGTGGCCGGGCCGTTCGACCTGCTGGTGCTGCTGACCGGGACGGGCCGCTTCACCCGCCTGCTGACGGACCGCCCCTGGGCGCCGGTCCTCGGCCTGTTCGCCGTGGCGTGGCTGTGGGGCGGCCCTCTCGCGGGGCCGCCGACGGGCGGCGCGGCGGTCGGGTCGGCCGGGGGCGGCCCGGCCCCGGCGTCGGCGTTCGCCGTCGGTCTGGTCCTGTGGGCCTGGGCGGCGACGGGCTCGCGCGCGGGAGCGGTGCGCCGCCGGGTGCGCTACGTCGGCCCGAGCGGCCTCGGGAGCCCCTGGGGGTACGCCTGGCTCGGCGCGCTGTACGCCGTGATCGCGCTCGTGGACCCGGTCACGTTCGCCGTGGCGGCGGTCGGGGCGGTGACGCTGGTCGCGGGGTGGGAGCGCGAAGGGCGGGCCGTGGCGGGCCGGTGGGCTCTGACGGTCGTGACGCCGGCGACCGCCGTGTGCTTCCGGCACTCCGTCGGCGTCCTCGCCCCGGCCGGGGATCCCGCCGACACGGATCTGCTGCGCGAGCGGCTGCAGCAGTGGACGCCCGGGCACGTGTGGCTGGTGCTGGTCGGCCTGCCGGCGCTGCTGCTGGCGGCGTGGCGCTCGAAACGGGCGGTGGGGCAGCGGTGACGCGTCCGCCGGGCGGGGCCTGCGGGCGAGGCGATGGCGGACCGCGCGAAGCCGGGGGGAGCCGATCCGCTCCCCCCGGCGATCACCGGTGGACCACTCGCCGTCCGGATGTCCGCGCGACGTCCGCTGGACGCCCGCCCGACGGCTGCGGCCCGGCGACCACCCGATGACTACTCGATGACGAGATCGACCGGGATGTTGCCGCGGGTGGCGTTGGAGTAGGGGCAGACCTGGTGGGCCTGCTCGACGAGCTTGCGGCCGGTCGCCTCGTCCACGGTGTCGGGCAGCTCGACGCGCAGGGTCACCTTCAGCGCGAAGCCCTCACCCTGCTGGCCTATGCCGACCTCGGCGGTCACCGCGGCGTCGCTAACGTCCACCTTCGCCTGGCGGCCGACGAGGCCCAGGGCGCTGCCGAAGCAGGCGGCGTAACCGGCGGCGAACAGCTGCTCGGGGTTGGTGCCCTGTCCGTTGCCGCCCAGCTCCGCGGGCATGGCCAGCGCCAGGTCGATCCTGCCGTCGGAGGAGACGGCGCGTCCCTCGCGGCCGTGGGTGGCGGTGGCGACAGCGGTGTAGAGCGCGTCCATGGAAGAACCATCCCTCTCAAGTCGTTGCGGCGGTCCGGTCCGACCGCCTCACGGAGACAAGTAGAGCACACAATTAAATTGGGCACAACCAAATGGCGCGTCAGGGTTACTCTGGAGACATGACCGCCCCGCTGCCCTCCGTCACCCAGGAGAACGCCACCGAGAACTGGCTCCGCCTGGACCGCCAGATCTGCTTCTCCCTGCACGCCGCCTCGCGCGCCTTCAACGGCGTCTACCGCGTGATCCTCAAGGATCTCGGGCTGACCTATCCGCAGTACCTGGTGATGCTGGTCCTCTGGGAGCAGGGCCCGCTGCCCGTGAAGCGACTGGGCGAGCATCTGCGACTGGACTCCGGCACCCTCTCCCCGCTGCTCAAGCGGCTGGAGGCAGCCGGCCTGGTGCGCCGCGAGCGCAGCGCCCGCGACGAGCGCTCGGTGGAGGTCCGGCCGACCGAGGCTGGCGCGGACCTGCGCGAGCGGGCCCTGGAGGTGCCGCGCAGGATCGTCGCCGCCACCGGCTTCGAACTCGCCGAGATCGGGGCGCTGCGCGAGCGCCTGGACGAGCTCACCGCAGCGCTGGACGCGGCGACCGCCCAGGAGGAGCCAGGGAGGCCGTAGGCGGGCGGCGGACGTAGAGACGCAGGGTCACCCCGTCGCGCTCCCCCTGCCAGCGGGGGACGAACCGTTCCTCCACGGCGACGAGCTTGAGGCGCTCGGTCGGCTCACCGGGAAACCAGCGCGAGCGCAGCGCGTACGGCTCGGCCAGGACCCACAGCCGGTTCACCGAGGCGAGTCTGCGCTGCAGCTCCCGCGGGCCGACCTCGCGCCCGTACAGGGTGCCGGACTCGGGGCCGGGCGACTTCAGCGCCAGATCACGCACCCCCCGGAACCCCTTCGGGTACGCGAGCGCCGACCGCCGCCCGAGGGACGGCAGGAAGAGCACCGGGTCGCCGGGGCGGACCTCCCGCGTGGCCAGGGCGGAGACGGCGGCCAGGTCGTCGGGCCGGTGCGCCGGCGTGCGGTACTCGCGGTGCAGGGGGAGCAGATGGAGGAAGACCAGGGCGACGGCCAGGACGCCGGCCGCGGTGACCGCCCGGGGGCGCGGCCGACGGTTCGCGAGCCCGGCCAGCCGGTCGGCGCCGGCCGCGACCAGCAGCGGCGCCCCCGCCAGGGCGTAGAGCACATAACGGTCGTGGTAGAGCGGCTTGGCCTGGGAGAGCAGCATCAGGAAGGCCGGCGGCACGATCATCAGCGGGGCCGCGAAGGCCGCCGCGCGCCCCGCCGTCAGCCCCACCGCCATCAGCGCCAGACAACCCCAGAACACCGCTCCCCGCGGGCCCGCGGCGAAGTTGCGCAGCAGCCTTTCCGCGCTCTCCCAGTCCGGCACGGGCAGCCACCCCACCTGCTGGGACTGTGCGCGTGAGACGAGCACCAGCGGCAGCAGGACGACGACCGCCGCCCCGGCCGCCCGCGCCCAGGACCACCAGACCCGCCGGGGCGCCCGCAGCAGCGCGAGCGTGAGCGCGTGCGCGCACAGCACGAACACCGCGAGCTCGTGCAGCAGACAGGTCACGGCGACGACGCCCCCGTAGGCCCACCACGTCCGCCCCGGCCGCCGTCCCGAGCGCGGCGCCCGCCCCGACGGCCCCGGCCGCGCCGCCGGACCGGCGCCCCCGCCCGGGTCCACGCGCAGCCCCTCGCCCTCGTCCAGCGCCCGCGCCAGCAGCAGCGTCGCGCCCGCCGCGCCCGCCGCGACCAGCGCGTACGAGCGGCCCTCCTGCGCGTAGTGGCCGGCCAGCGGGGTCACCGCGTACAGCAGGCCCGCCCACAGGCCGACCCGGGGGCGGACCAGCCGCGCCCCGAGGGCCGCGACCAGAGCGGCGGCGACGGCGGCCCCGCAGACCGAGGGCAGGCGCAGGACGACCTCGCCCGGGTGGACGGCGAGGACCACGTGCATGACGAGGTAGTACAGGCCGTGCACCGCGTCCACCCCGTGCAGCAGCCGCCAGATCTGCGGGACCGTCCGCCGTGCGACCTGGAAGGTGACGGCCTCGTCGCGCCATATGCCGCCGCGGTCGAGGCCCCACAGCCCGACGGCGGCCATCACGGCCGCGGGGACGGCGACGGTCAGGACTTCGGTACGAGCCGGCTTCTGCGAGCGTCCACTCACCACGAGGCCGATTCTGCTGCGTGCACCCACCCATCACGGCGATTGACGGCACATTAGGTATGTAATGGAGCAAAAGAGACATTCATCATGCTTACCATCCGCGGTGATGGACATCACGAAGCGCCTTCGCCTTCCGGCCCTCGCCCTCGCCTGGCTCGCCGGCCGCGCCCTGACGGTGTGGCTGCTCGCGCACAGCGCCTCACCGCTGCTGGGGGGCGGACGGGTCGCCCGCGAGGTGTGGGGGCTCTACCACCGCTGGTACGGCGTCCTCGTCCACGGCGCCCTTCCGGCGCACGACCCGCTGTGGCAGTACCCGCCGGGCGCCGGACCGGTCCTGCTGTCGCCCGCGCTGCTGCCGGGCCTGACGTACTTCCAGGCGTTCGTCGCCCTCACCCTCGTCGCCGACGCCCTGACCGCCCTCGCGCTGGCCCGGGCGGGCGCCCGCCCCGGCCGCTCCCTCCTCGGGGCCGCCCTGTGGACGGGCGGACTGCCGCTGCTGCTGCACGTCCCCCTCGTGCGCTACGACGTGCAGGTCACCGCGCTCGCCGTCATCTCCCTGCTGTCGCTGTCGCGCTCCCCGCGCGCGGGCGGGGCGTTCGCCGCACTGGGGGCGCTGGTGAAGGTGTGGCCGGCGCTGGTGCTGCTCGGAACGCCGAGAGGACGGCCGAGCGGATCGGCGTGGCGGTCGGCGGCGGTCACGGGAGCCTCCTCGCTGGCCCTGCTGGCCCTGGCGTTCCGCGATCCGCTCTCCTTCCTCTTCCAGCAGAGCGCGCGGGGCGTGCAGATCGAGTCCCTGGGCGGCACGGCGCTCTCGCTGGCCGCGCACGCCGACTGGCCGGGCACGGTCCGCTACCGGTACGGCGCGATGGAGTTCGTCGGCCCCTACGTCTCCTCCGTCGCCCACGCCTCGCTGGCGCTCACCGCCGTGGCCTTCGGCCTTCTGGTGCTGTGGCGGGTGCGGGCCCGCCGGTGGACCGGGGCCACGCCGTACGACGCCGCCCTGAGCGCCGTCCTGCTGTTCACCGTCACCAGCAGGGTGATCAGCCCGCAGTACATGATCTGGCTGCTGGGCCTGGCCGCCGTCTGCCTGACCTCACGGCGCACCACCCAGCGCCCGGTGGCCGTGCTGCTGCTGGCGGCGACCGCGGTCACCACGGTGATCTACCCCATGCACTACTGGGAGGTCATCAGCTGCTCCTGGACCGGCACGACGCTGATGGTCGTGCGCAACGGTCTGCTGACCGCGGCGGCCGGGCTGTCCTACCTGCGGCTGTGGCGCTCGGGGACGGCCGCCGTCGAGGCCGGGGCGACCAGTTGTCCACAGGCTCGGCACGAAAGCCGGGCTCCTGCTTCACTGTGAGGCGGCCGCACACCACACATCCACCACCTCCGTCCGGCACGGGCTGCGCGGCTCCAGCGGGGTCGTCGTCGCCGGGCAGGTCCTGGAGGAGTCCGAGCACGCCCGGCGGCGCGGCGCCCACGTCACTCGCACGAGGCGTCACGGACCGGCTGACCACGGGAGGGTCGCGGATGACCTGGCTGATCACGGGCGGCGCGGGCTGCATCGGGGCGCACCCGCCGCGTCCCGCCGGTGCTCCAGGAACGCCGCGAGCACCTCGGGTCCGGAGCAGGCGACGGCCGCCACCTCATGTCCCGCCCGTCGTGCGTCTACAGCGCCTTGATCGCCTCGGTGGTCGCCCGAGCCAGCGCGCCCAGATACCCCTTGGGCAGTTTCGGGCTGCGGATCACCACCGAACGCCAGTAAAGCGGACCGGAGATCAGGTCGAGCGCCAGCTCCTCGTTCAGCCCAGCCCGGATCTCGCCACGTTGCTCGGCCGCCGCCACGATCTTCAGGGCGACCCCCTCCTGACCCTCCTTCAGCGCCTTCTGCAACGCGTCGGCGATCTCGGGGTTGCGGGCCGCCTCGGCCTGGAGGTCGGGGATGATCTGGGAGGCCACCGGGTGGCGCAGCGCCCGTGAGGACACCTCGTACAGCATGCGCAGGTCGCCCTCCAGACTGCCCGTCTCCGGGGCCGGCAGGCCCTGCACGGCGATGACCGAGACGATGTCGAGGACCAGATGCAGCTTGGAGCGCCAGCGCCGGTACACCGCGGTCTTGCCCACACCGGCGCGGCGGGCGATGCCCTCGATGGACATCCGCGCGTAGCCGACGGTCGCGAGCTCCTCGAACACGGCGGCCCTGATGGCTTCCGTCACATCCTCGCGGAGCACGGCCGCGCCCGCGGGTGCCCGGCGGCGCGGGCGCGCCTGGGGCCCATCGGCGTTCGTCGCGTTCGTCGTCATGCCGACCAGCATAGGGCGTTGCGACGATACGGTTGCGTTCCGACGTATGATCGGCCTACCCTCACGTTGCGACGATACGGTCCCGTTCCGACGTAAGAAAACGTGAAGAAACGCGTAAGGAAACGTCGTGCGACGGCGTGCCGGACGCCCGCGCCCCCTCCCCCGAGTGAAAGCAGCGGATGTGAGTCAGGTCCTCCACACACCGCCCCGTACCGAGGCCGCACCCCACGACGACCTCGCGGCCCTCGCGGCCCGGCACGGCCTCACGGTCAGCGGCGCCCGCCCCTCCCTGCCGGAGTACATCCGCCAGCTCTGGGCGCGCCGCCACTTCATCACCGCGTTCGCCACCGCCAAGCTCACCACGACCTACAGTCAGGCGAAGCTGGGCCAGCTCTGGCAGGTGATGACCCCGCTGCTGAACGCGGCGGTCTACTACTTCATCTTCGGTGTGCTGCTGAACACCAAGAGAGGTGTGGCCGACTTCATCCCGTTCCTGGTCACCGGCGTCTTCGTGTGGACGTTCACCCAGACCTCGATCATGACGGGCACCCGCGCCATCTCCAGCAACATCGGCCTGGTCCGCGCCCTGCACTTCCCGCGCGCCGCGCTGCCGATCTCGTTCTGTCTGCAGCAACTGCAGCAGCTGCTGTTCTCGATGGCCGCCCTGGTGGTCATCCTGCTCGCCGTCGGCGTCCCGCCGGCCCTGTCCTGGTTCCTCGTGATCCCGGCCCTGACGCTCCAGTTCGTCTTCAACGCCGGCGTCTCCATGATCATGGCCCGGCTGGGCGCCAAGACCCCGGACATCGCACAGCTCATGCCGTTCGTCCTGCGCACCTGGATGTACATGTCCGGGGTGATGTGGAGCCTCGACAACCTGATCAAGCAGCACCACGGCATGCCGCCCTGGGTCGGCGACCTGCTGCGGGCCAACCCCGCCGCCGTGTACATCGACCTGATGCGCTTCGCCCTGATCGACACCTTCCACGCGAGCCAACTGCCGCCCCACGTGTGGCTGGTCGCGACCGGCTGGGCGCTGGTCGCCGGCGTCGGCGGGTTCATCTACTTCTGGAAGGCTGAGGAGACGTACGGCCGTGGCTGACATCACCGACACCGCATCCCGCACCGCTCCCGTCGTCGCCGGCGAGCGCGCCCCCACCGTCATCGCCGACAGCGTCGACATCGTCTACCGCGTCAACGGCACCGTCGGCGGCCGGGGCAGCGCGACGGCCGCCCTCAACCGCATCGTCCGCCGCAAGCAGGCCGAGAAGGCGGCGGGCGTCCGCACCGTGCACGCCGTCAAGAACGTCTCCTTCATCGCCTACAAGGGCGAGGCGATCGGTCTGATCGGCACCAACGGCTCCGGCAAGTCGACCCTGCTCAAGGCCATCGCCGGGCTGCTCCCGGTGGAGCGCGGCAGGATCTACACCGACGGCCAGCCCTCCCTCCTCGGCGTCAACGCGGCCCTGATGAGCGACCTGACCGGCGAGCGCAACGTCTACCTCGGCGGCCTGGCCATGGGCATGACGCGCGAGCAGATCAAGGAGCGCTACCAGGAGATCGTCGACTTCTCGGGCATCAACGAGAAGGGCGACTTCATCTCCCTGCCGATGCGCACCTACTCCTCCGGCATGGGCTCGCGGCTGCGGTTCTCCATCGCCGCCGCCAAGGACCACGACGTCCTGCTCATCGACGAGGCCCTGGCCACCGGCGACGCCAAGTTCCGCAACCGCTCCGCGGAACGCATCCGTCAGATGCGCGAGCACGCCGGCACCGTCTTCCTGGTCAGCCACAGCAACAGCTCGATCCTGGAGACCTGCGAGCGCGCCCTGTGGCTGGAGCGCGGCGAGCTGCGCATGGACGGACCCGCGCAGGACGTCATCAAGGCCTACGAGGCCTTCACCTCGGACCCCAAGGCCAAGAAACCCGCGGCCAAGTAGCCGCGTCCGGGCACGCGCACCGAGACGCGGCACGCGAGAGACGACACGCACCACGTGAGGGGCCCCCGAGTCGATCGACTCGGGGGCCCCTGGCGTCCGCCGCGGACTACGAGTGCGTCCGCAGCAGCGTGCGCATGGTCCGCATGGCCACCGACAGGTTGGCCAGGTCGAACGTCTCCGACGTCTGGATCTCCTCCAGCGTGGTCCGCGCCCGGCCCAGGATCGCCGCGTTCTTCTCCTCCCACGCCTTGAAGCGCTGCTCGGGCGTCGAGGTCCCGTTGCCGGCCGCCAGCACGTCGGCCGTCAGCGCCGCGTGCGCCGCGTACAGGTCCTCGCGGATGGACGCGCGGGCCATGGACTGCCAGCGGTCGGCGCGCGGCAGCTCGATGATGCGGTCCATCAGCTGGGTGATGCGCAGCCGGTCGGCGAGGTCGTAGTAGACCTCGGCGACGTCCAGCGGGTCCCTGCCCATGCGGTCGGCCACCGAGACGATGTCCAGCGCCGGGAACGCAGAGGAGAACCCGGCCACCCGGGTGGCCACCTCGTCCGGGACGCCCGCGGCGGTCAGCTCGTCGTAGATGCGCTGCCACCACTCCAGGTCCGCGCCCCGCAACAGCTTCGTCAGCTGCGACCACACCAGCTCGACGCGCTCGGCGAAGAAGGCGACCGTCTCGGCCAGCTGCAGCGGCTGCGGCCGGTTGTTCAGCAGCCAGCGCGTCCCGCGCTCGACGAGCCGCCGCGAATGGAGCCGGATCCGGGTCTGCACATCGGCCTCGACCTTGTTGTCGAGGGCCTCCACCGCGTCCCACACCGGCGCCGCGCGGAAGATCGCCCGGGCCGCGGTCTGCGCCCGCACGATCTCCTCCAGCGAGGCGCCCGTCTCCTCGCGCAGCCGGTGCAGATACGTCGTGCCGCCCGTGTTGACCGTGTCGTTGACCAGGACGGTCGTGGTGATCTCACGGCGCAGCGGGTGACTGTCGATGCCCTCGGGGAACCGCTCGCGCAGCGCCGTCGGGAAGTACGCGTGCAGCAGACCGCGCAGGTAGTCGTCGTCGGGCAGCGACGTGTGCAGCAACTCGTCCGACACCGTGATCTTCGTGTACGCCAGCAGGACGGCCGTCTCCGGGCTGGTCAGGCCCTGGCCGGCGCCCAGCCGCTCACGGATCTGCCGGTCGGTGGGCAGGAACTCCAGGGCGCGGTCCAGGTGCCCCTCGCGGACCAGGTGGCGCATGAAGCGCTGCTGGGCGTGGAGCATGTCCTTGGACTGGGCGAGGGCGTTGGCGATCGCCGTGTTCTGCGCGTAGTTGTTGCGCAGGACGAGCACGCCGACCTCGTCGGTCATCTCCGCGAGCAGCTTGTTGCGCTGCTTGACGGTCATGTCGCCCTCGGTCACCAGACCGTTGAGCAGGATCTTGATGTTCACCTCGTGGTCGGAGGTGTCCACGCCCGCGCTGTTGTCGATGGCGTCGGTGTTGATCCTGCCGCCGGTCCGGGCGAACTCGATCCGGCCGAGCTGGGTCAGGCCCAGGTTGCCGCCCTCGCCGACGACCTTGACGCGCAGATCGGCGCCGTCCACCCGGATGGGGTCGTTGGCCTTGTCGCCGACGTCCGCGTTCGACTCCGTGGAGGACTTCACGTACGTGCCGATGCCGCCGTTCCACAGCAGGTCCACCGGCGCCCGCAGGATCGCCTTCATCAGGTCGGCCGGGGTCAGCTTGGTGACGCCGGCCTCGATGCCGAGGGCCGCGCGGATGTGCGCGTTGACGGGGATCGCCTTGGCGGTGCGGGGGAACACCCCGCCGCCGGCCGACAGCAGCGCCGTGTCGTAGTCGGCCCAGCTGGAGCGGGGCAGTTCGAACAGGCGGCGGCGCTCGGCGTAGGAGGTCGCCGCGTCCGGCTCGGGGTCGATGAAGATGTGCCGGTGGTCGAAGGCGGCGACCAGCCGGATGTGCTCGCTGAGCAGCATGCCGTTGCCGAACACGTCACCGGACATGTCGCCGATGCCGACGACCGTGAAGTCCTCGCTCTGCGTGTCCACGCCCAGCTCCCGGAAGTGCCGCTTCACGGACTCCCAGGCGCCGCGGGCGGTGATGCCCATGCCCTTGTGGTCGTAGCCGGCCGAGCCACCGGAGGCGAAGGCGTCCCCGAGCCAGAAGTCGTAGGACTGGGCGACCTCGTTGGCGATGTCGGAGAACGTCGCGGTGCCCTTGTCGGCTGCGACCACCAGGTAGGTGTCGTCCTCGTCGTGCCGCACCACGTCGGCCGGCGGCACGACCTCTCCGCCGACCATGTTGTCGGTGATGTCGAGCAGCGCCGAGATGAACGTCTTGTAGCTGGAGATGCCCTCGGCGAGCCACGCGTCACGGTCCACCGCCGGATCGGGCAGCTGCTTGGCGACGAACCCGCCCTTGGCGCCCACCGGCACGATGACGGTGTTCTTCACCATCTGCGCCTTGACCAGGCCGAGCACCTCGGTGCGGAAGTCCTCCCGCCGGTCGGACCAGCGCAGACCGCCTCGCGCGACCTTCCCGAACCGCAGGTGCACGCCTTCCACCTGCGGCGAGTACACCCAGATCTCGAACGCGGGCCGGGGCGCCGGCAGGTCCGGGATGGCCTGCGGGTCGAACTTCATCGACACGTAGTCGTGCGGCTCGCCGTCCGCGCGCTTCTGGAAGAAGTTCGTGCGCAGGGTCGCCTTGATGACCGTCAGGAAGGAGCGCAGGATCCGGTCCTCGTCGAGCGAGGCCACCTGGTCGAGCGCGGCTTCGAGCTCCTCCAGCAGGGCGTCGACGATCTCGTGCCCGGCCCGCTGCCGGTCGGGCGACATCCGCGCCTCGAACAACGACACGAGCAGCCGCGTGGTGTGGACGTTCGTCCGGAGGGTGTCCTCCATGTAGTCCTGGCTGAAGGTGGATCCGGCCTGCCGCAGGTACTTGGCGTACGCGCGCAGCACCGTCGCCTGCCGCCAGTCCAGCCCGGCGCCCAGCACCAGCGCGTTGAACCCGTCGTTCTCCGCCTTGCCGGTCCAGGTCGCGGAGAACGCCTCCTGGAACCGTTCGCGCCCGTCGTCGGCGAGGAAGTCGCCGCCGGGACCGGCCAGCGCCTTGGGGATGCGCAGACCGAAGTCGTAGATCCAGGAATGCGTGCGGTCCGGGCAGCGCAGTTCGTAGGGCCGCTCGTCGATCACCTCGACGCCGAGCCGGTTGAGCACCGGCAGCACGGCCGACAGCGAGATCGCGTCGCCCTTGCGGTAGATCTTGAAGCGGCGCTCGTCGGGGGCGGCGCCCACCGGCTCGTACAGACTGAGCGAGAAGCTCTGCTCCTCGGTCAGCCGCTCCAGGTGCACCAGGTCGGCGACCGCGGCGCGCGGAGTGTGGTCGGCCTTGTAGCCCTCGGGGAAGGCGTTGCCGTAGCGCCGCGACAGCTCAGCCGCCCGCTCCTCGCCGAGTTCGGCGTTGAGCGCCTCGGAGAACGCGTCGGCCCAGGACCGCGCCGCCTCCACCAGCCGCGCCTCGATGCGCTCCTTGTCGGCGTCGGACAGCTCCGGCAGCTCGGTGCCCTGCGGGACGCGGACCACGAAGTGCAGCCGGGACAGGATCGACTCGGTGTTCCACGCGGTGAAGTCGACGCTCGTCCCGCCGAGCTCCTCCTTGAGGATGTCGATGATCCGCAGCCGCACCCCGGTGGTGTAGCGGTCGCGGGGCAGGTAGACGAGCGCGGAGTAGTAGCGCCCGTACTCGTCCTGCCGCAGGTAGAGCCGCAGCCGCCGCCGCTCCTGCAGGTACAGCACGCTGGTGACGATGGAGCGCAGTTCGTCCACCGGAGTCTGGAAGAGCTCGTCGCGCGGATAGGTCTCCATGATCTGGAGCAGGTCGCGCCCGTCGTGGCTGTTGGGCGAGAACCCGGCGCCCTTCAGCACGGCCTGGACCTTGCGCCGCACCACCGGCACGCGCGACACGGACTCGGTGTAGGCGGCGGAGGAGAAGAGCCCCAGGAACCGCCGTTCCCCGACGACGTTCCCGTCCCTGTCGAACTTCTTCACGCCGACGTAGTCGAGGTAGGAGGGCCGGTGCACGGTGGACCGGCTGTTCGCCTTGGTCAGCACCAGCAGCTTGTGCTCACGCGCCTTGGCGCGGGCGTCGGCCGGAAGCCGCCCGAAGGACGGGCTGACGGGGTGGGCGTCGCCGTCGGCGTGGTGCGGGTCGGAACGCAGGATGCCGAGGCCGGTGCCCGGGACGGCGGCGAGGGAGTCGTCCCCGCGCAGCTGGTACTCCCGGTAGCCGAGGAAGGTGAAGTGGTCGGCGGCCAGCCAGCGCAGCAGCTCACGGGCCTCGTCGACGTCGGGCCGCTCCAGATCGCCGGGGACGGGCTCCGCCGGGAGTCCGTCGGCGACCCGCAGGGCCGTGTCGCGCATCTTCTCCCAGTCCTCGACGGCCTCCCGGACGTCGGACAGGACGCGCAGCAGGTCGGCGGTGATCTGCTTGAGGTCGGCCCGGTCGGTCTCCCGGTCGATCTCGACGTGGATCCAGGACTCGACGTGCCCGTCGTGCGGCAGGTCCGCGGCGACCGGCGGGACGCTGAGCACCTCGACGAGCTTGCCCGCCACATCGCGCCGTACGACGACCTGCGGGTGGATGACGACGTGGATGCCCCGGCCCTGCCGGGTCAGCTCGTTGGTGACCGAGTCGACGAGGAACGGCATGTCGTCGGTGACCACCTCGACGACGGAGTGGCTGCACGTCCACCCGTTCTCCTCGACGGTGGGCGTGTGGACCCGCACGTTGGCGGTGCCCTGCGGGCGGCTCTCGGCCAGCCGGTAGTGCGACAGCGCGGCTCCGAAGACGTCGACCGGGTCGCGGTCGCTCAGGTCCTCCGGGGCGGTGTGCAGGTAGTAGCGATGGAGGAACGCGAGGAGGGCGGCGTGGTCCGGGGTCCCCGGAGTGCCCTCGCCCGTCGTCCCAGTCGGTAGATGCCCCCCGACCGGGCTGTTCTCAGCGACCCGCGCCGCCCTCTCGAGCAGCTCGGCCTTGGCTTCGTCCAGCTTGGTCTGCATTGTCCTCTGACTCCTGTCGCGCGCCGTTGCGTGACGTAGAAGGAAGTACGGGCTCTTCCCCTGCGACTCGACGCCACGGCCCGGGATCTCCGGACTGCTCCGACGCTATGCCGCAAGGTGAGACGAGCGGGGGGTTATCAGCCATTCTCGACACCACTCCGGGGTGTGACGCTGCTCTCCGCGTCGCCTGCGTCCGGGGGATGCGCGCCGCCTCGGGGTCCCTTGCGACCCCGTCCCGCCCGCGCCGATCAGCGACCGCCGCCCGGTAGCGGAGACAGTCCGCACACACCGGGCGCAGGGCAGGGGCTACAGCGCCCCCGCGAGATATCGCGCTGATCACGCCACCAGGCTATCGCTCCGCACCGGGCCCTCGTCATGAGCCGTATGTGTACAAAAGAGGGGTCGGAACTTTGACGTTCTGCACAGCTCGCGACGGCGCCCGGACGGCTAAGGAGACGACCGGGCGGCGGCCGGCACCGCCCATGCGGAAGGCGGGGCGAGGCATCGGGTGGCCGGAAAAGTCGACGCCGGCCCCGCCGCGCGGGACGCTGGGAACGCCTCTGCCGGCCTGCCCGCCCGCCGGAGGCAGGTCGCCCCATCCAGCACGGCGCCCCATGAGGCGCCCGCCCGAGAGGAGCCGTCCACCATGACCGCGAAGATCCTCATCGTCACCGGCGACGCGGCGGAATCCCTGGAGGTCCTCTACCCCTACCAGCGCCTGCGCGAGGAGGGCTACGAGGTCCACATCGCCGCCCCCACCCGCAAGACGCTCCGGTTCGTCGTCCACGACTTCGAACCCGGCTTCGACACCTACACCGAGAAACCCGGTTACACCTGGCCCGCCGACCTCGCCTTCTCGGAGGTCGACCCCGGCGCGTACGCCGCCGTCGTGATCCCCGGCGGCCGGGCCCCGGAGTACCTGCGCAACGACCCCGAACTCCGCAAGATCCTCAAGTCGTTCTTCGACGCCGAGAAGCCCGTCGCCCAGATCTGCCACGGCCCGCTGCTCACCGCGGCCGCCGACGCCCTGCGCGGCCGACGCGTCACCGCCTATCCGGCGCTGGAGCTCGACATGCAGGCCGCCGGCGCCACCTTCCAGGACGCCGAGGCGGTGGTCGACGGCACGCTGGTCTCCTCCCGTGCCTGGCCCGACCATCCGGCGTGGATGCGCGAGTTCCTGACGGTGCTGCGGGCCAAGGCCCCGACGACCTGAGCCGCCCGACGGGCCTACGCGGCCGCGGCCAGACGCCCCGCGACCTCCACGGCCTCGCCCAGGGTGTCCACCACCGGCACCCCGACCCCCTCCAGGCTGGCCCGGCTGTGCGAGCCGCCGGTGTACAGCACGGCCCGCGCCCCGACGTGCGACGCGGCCACCGCGTCGTCGGCGGCGTCCCCGATCACGACGGTGCGCGCCGGCTCGACGCCGGTCAGCTCCCGCAGGTGCCGCACCATGTGCTCGGCCTTGCTGCCCCCGGAGGGCCCGGTCCGCCCGTCCACCCGGACGAAGTGCGGCTCGATCCCGAACCCGCGCACCAGCGGGACGAGTTCCTCATGCCCGTACATGCTCAGCAGGGACTGACTGTGCCCCGCCGACCGCCACCCGGCGAGCAGCTCCACCGCGCCCTCGGTCAGCCCGCACCGCACCCGGTGCTCGGCGTAGTACCGGTGGAAGACCCCGTCCATGACCGACCACTCGGCTTCGGTGGGCAGCCTGCCCAACAGCCGCTCGTAGAACTTCGGCACCGGCACGCAGTACAGCGCCCGGTACTGCTCCAGCGTGATCGGTTCCAGTCCCAGCTCGACGAACGCCGCGTTCGTCGCGCCGACGATCGCGTCGTTGTCGTGGAACAGCGTCCCGTTCCAGTCCCAGACGATGTGCGCCGCTTCCTGCTTCCCCATACCTGCAAACGTACCCGCCGCCACCGACAGTCAAGTGACCGACCGCGCAGCGCCCGGGCGCACGCCCTCGCGCACAGCCGCCGCCCGCAGCCGCCCGGCGCGTACCGCAATCGCCTCGCGCTCAGCCGCCCGAGCCCACCAGGTTCGGGATCTCCTGCGGGGCGAACCACAGCAGCTCGTGGTCCTCGGCCCCGTCCACGACGAACTGCGCGTCGTCGTCCCCGCCGTCCGCCGCCGCGAGCGCCTCCGCCGCCGCGGTGACGTCCGCCTGCGCGTCGCCGGCGTCGACGTGCACCGCGGCCGCCTTGGCCAGCCGCACGGCGCCCGTCACCCGCACCTCGCCCAGCGCCGCCGGGTCGAGCCCGCGGTCGGGGTCGACGGCCGCCGCACGGTCGGGGACGTCCACGGCGACCACGACGCGCCGCCGCGGGACGCCCGCGTCCGCCGCCAGGAGCCGCAGGGAGGCGAGCGCGGCCCTGCTGAGCGCCGCGTACTCCAGCTCCTCGATGTCGTCGGAGACGTACCACTCGCGCAGCGCCGGCGTGACGGCGTACGCGACGAGCGGCTCCGACCCCAGCTCACCCGTCTTGTGCGCCTCGGCGAGAGCGGGGAGGGTCAGGGGGACGTAGACGCGCATGACTGGCCGCTCATTTCGTGGTCGCCGGCTCGGACTCGGTGCTCCCGGCAGGACGGGTTCCGCGCCTCCCGAAGAGCCTTCAGGATACGTGCGGGCGTCCCCTTTCGGGCCCCCGCCCACCCCCGGGCGGGCGTCAACCCGAAGCCCCGGAACTCACCCGGGCCGCCCCCGTGCCGCCGGGCCTCGGACGCCTCTCACCAACCCTGATGAGTGAACTTCACGGGCCCCCGACACGGGCGCACCGTCTGCTTGCCGTCACCGACCGCCACCCCGTACAAGATCCACAACGGCAAGTTACCGCCCGGTACAACCGGGCCCACCGAACGGGGACCCCATGAACAAGGTCATGACGAGGACGCAGCACCACCCCGGCGTCCGCCCGCCCGGCACCCGCCCCGCAGGCGCCCGCCCGCCCGGCCGTCGTGACACCCGCCGCCCCGCCGGCGCACCACCGCGCACCCCCGGCGCCGGCGCCCCTCCCACGGCCCCCGGCGGCGGACGCCCGCCCGGCCCGTCCGGCGCCGGCGCCTCCACCCGCCCCGCCGACGGCCGCCCCGCGACCGCCCAGGCCCCCGGCCGACCGCTCTCCCAGCCCCGCCCCACCGACCTCTTCGCCGACCGGCTCCTCGCCGTCCTCAGCGGCCGGCGCCCCGTCCACTTCATGCTGCGGCACACCCTCGGCGCGGCCTACGACGACCTGGCACGCCTCGCCGAACGCGGCCCCCTGCGCACCGCCCGCGGCGCCCAGCCCGTCGTCCGTGACATCGGCTACTACGTCCCCCGCCCCGGCGCCATCGAGGCGTTCGCCCGCATCGGCGCCGGCGACCGACTGCGCGCGATGGCCTTCCGCCTGGAGCTCGGCCGGGACCGCCGCTGGCGCTGCACCGCCGTCGAACTCGACGGCCCCCGCCGACCCCCCACCCAGGACGACTGATCCCCCGAACGGCATCCAGGACGACAGGACCGCCCGGACCGACGAGCACGTCCCCGGCGAGCGGCGCCGGCCGGGACGCGGTCGGGACGCGGTCGGGACCCGGCAGAGGCGCGGCCCGGAGCCCGCCCGGACGCCGGACGACGACCGGGCGGGCGCACGCCGAAGGGCCGGGCCACCTCCAGGTGACCCGGCCCCTCAAACCGCTGCGCGACGCCTCACACGCCGCCCGACGACAACGCCTCGGGCGAGCACGCCACGCTACTTCTTACGACGCCGCCCGGCCTTCGCCTGCTTGCGACGCTCCGCGCGCGTGAGACCGTCGGCCTCGGAACGCACCGGCTCCTCGTCGTCGTCGAAGTCGCCCTCGATCGTGCCGCCCTCGCCGTCCACCGTCGGCGCCGAGAAGTGCAGCTGACGACGCTGCGGAGCGTCCAGCCCCTTCGCACGGATCTCCGGACGCGAGCCCGCCTGCGCCGGCACCACGTCCTGCTTCTCCATGTCGACCGGCTCGGCGTCCGCGACCGGGACCTCCTCGACCTGCTGCTCGACCTGGACCTCCAGGTTGAACAGGTAGCCGACCGACTCCTCCTTGATGCCGTCCATCATCGCGGAGAACATGTCGAAGCCCTCGCGCTGGTACTCAACCAGCGGGTCCTTCTGCGCCATCGCGCGCAGACCGATGCCCTCCTGGAGGTAGTCCATCTCATAGAGGTGCTCGCGCCACTTGCGGTCCAGCACCGACAGCACGACCCGGCGCTCCAGCTCCCGCATGATCTCGGAACCGAGCTGCGACTCCCGCGACTCGTACTGCTCGCGGATGTCGTCCTTGATGGACTCGGAGATGAACTCGGCCGTCAGCCCCGCCCGGTCGCCGGCCGCCTCCTCCAACTCCTCCACCGTGACCTTCACCGGGTAGAGCTGCTTGAAAGCACCCCACAGCCGGTCCAGGTCCCAGTCCTCCGGGAAACCCTCGGCGGTCTCCGCGCCCACGTACGCGTCGATCGTGTCGTCCATGAAGTGGTGGATCTGCTCCTGCAGGTCCTCGCCCTCCAGGACGCGACGGCGCTCGCCGTAGATGACCTCACGCTGCCGGTTGAGGACCTCGTCGTACTTCAGGACGTTCTTACGCGTCTCGAAGTTCTGCTGCTCCACCTGCGACTGCGCGGACGCGATCGCACGCGTGACCATCTTGTTCTCGATCGGCACGTCGTCCGGCACGTTCGCCATCGACATCACGCGCTCGACCATCTGCGCCTTGAACAGCCGCATCAGGTCGTCGCCCAGCGACAGATAGAAGCGCGACTCGCCCGGGTCGCCCTGACGGCCGGAACGACCGCGCAACTGGTTGTCGATACGGCGGGACTCGTGCCGCTCGGTGCCGAGGACGTACAGACCCCCGAGTTCCTTGACCTCTTCGAACTCGGCCTTGACCGCCCGCTCGGCCTTCTCCAGAGCGGCGGGCAGAGCCTGCGCCCACTCCTCGATGTGCTCCTCCGGGTCCAGACCCCGCTGACGCAGCTCCGCCTCGGCCAGGTCCTCCGGGTTGCCGCCGAGCTTGATGTCCGTACCACGGCCGGCCATGTTGGTGGCGACGGTCACCGCGCCCCTGCGGCCCGCCTGGGCGACGATCGACGCCTCACGCTCGTGGTGCTTGGCGTTCAGCACCTCGTGCTGGATGCCCCGCTTGGACAGCTGCTGCGACAGGTACTCCGACTTCTCGACCGACGTGGTGCCGACGAGGATCGGCTGGCCCTTCTCGTGCTTCTCGGCGATGTCGTCGACGACCGCCTCGAACTTCGCGACCTCGGTGCGGTAGATCAGGTCCGACTGGTCCTTGCGGACCATCGGCCGGTTCGTCGGGATCGGCACCACGCCGAGCTTGTAGATCTGGTGGAACTCGGCGGCCTCGGTCATCGCCGTACCCGTCATGCCGCACAGGCCGGGCTGTTCCTTGCCGTCGTGGTCATGGCGCTTGTAGAGGCGGAAGAAGTTCTGGAGGGTGATCGTGGCGAGCGTCTGGTTCTCGTCCTTGATGTCCACCCCCTCCTTCGCCTCGATGGCCTGGTGCATGCCCTCGTTGTAACGGCGACCGGCGAGGATACGACCGGTGTGCTCGTCGACGATCATGACCTCGCCGTCCATGACGACGTAGTCCTTGTCCTTCTTGAAGAGCTCCTTCGCCTTGATGGCGTTGTTCAGGTAGCCCACCAGAGGCGTGTTCACCGACTCGTAGAGGTTGTCGATGCCCAGCCAGTCCTCGACCTTGCTGACACCCGACTCGTGAATGGCGACCGTGCGCTTCTTCTCGTCGACCTCGTAGTCGCCGGTCTCCTCGATGCCCTTGAGCGGGTTGCCGGCCTCGCCCTTCTTCAGGCGCGTCACCAGCTTCGCGAAGTCGCCGTACCACTTCGTGGCCTGGTCCGCCGGACCCGAGATGATCAGCGGCGTACGCGCCTCGTCGACCAGGATGGAGTCCACCTCGTCGACGATGGCGAAGTTGTGGCCCCGCTGCACCAGCTCGTCCTGCGCCCACGCCATGTTGTCGCGCAGGTAGTCGAAGCCGAACTCGTTGTTCGTGCCGTACGTGATGTCGCACGCGTACTGCTCACGCCGCTGGGCCGGCGTCATGTTCGCCAGGATGCAGCCGACTTCCAGCCCCAGGAACTTGTGAACGCGGCCCATCATCTCCGAGTCGCGCTCGGCCAGGTAATCGTTGACCGTGATCAGGTGAACGCCCTTGCCGGACAGCGCGTTCAGATACGCGGGCAACGTGCCGACGAGCGTCTTGCCCTCGCCGGTCTTCATCTCCGCCACATAGCCGAGGTGCAGCGCGGCGCCACCCATGATCTGCACGTCGTAGTGACGCTGACCGAGGACGCGCTTGGCGGCCTCGCGCACGGTGGCGAACGCCTCGGGCAGCAGATCGTCCAAGGTCTCGCCATCGGCGTACCGCTGCTTGTACTCCTCGGTAAGGGCCCGCAGCTCGGCGTCGGAGAGGTCGACGAAGTCCTCTTCGATGGAGTTGACCTGGTCCGCGATGCGGTGCAGCTTGCGCAGGATCTTGCCTTCGCCTGCACGCATGATCTTCGAGAGGACGGACACGGGGCTTGGTCTCCTTGCCGGTCGGGCCTGGGACGGTCGGTTGCCATGCGACTTACTGAGCAACGGCCATCGTATGCGAGGACCCCGCCGCCCCGGGAGGCCTGCCGCGACGAGGACCGCACACTGCTGCGCACCTGCTCCAAAAATCTCCTTCGCCGTGGACAACGGCCGGGCGCCGCCGATGGTGCCGCCCGCGCCAGACGAATCGCGCGAATTGTGATCACCCGCTCACCCACCGCGAAACATTGGCGTCCGCACCGGCCACCGCGCAGAATCGGCCGATGGAGCCCGAGCCCCTCACCCTGACCGGCGCCCGCGTGGTCCTGCGCCCCCTCGACCCGCGGGACACCGACGCCGTGCACACCGCGGCCCAGGACCCCGACGTCCAGCGCTGGACCACCATCCCCTCTCCCTACCTGCGCGAGCACGCCCGCAGCTTCATCGAACTGCTCGCCCCCGAGGGCTGGGCCACCGGCTCGATGTACACCTTCGGCGTCTTCCTCCCCGAAGGACCCCTCACCGGCGTCCTCAGCCTCACCATGCGCGGCCTCGGCACGGCCGAGATCGGCTTCTGGGCCACCAAGGAACACCGCGGCCACGGCTACACCACCGAGGCCACCCTCACCGCCTCCCGCTGGGCCTTCACCGAGCTCGGCGTCGACCGCGTCGAATGGCGGGCCGAAGTCGGCAACGACGCCTCCCGCGCCGTCGCGCAGAACGCCGGCTTCACCCTGGAAGGCACCCTGCGCTCCGCCCTCAACAACAAGGGCGTACGACGGGACTGCTGGCTGGCCGCCCTGCTCCCGTCCGACCTGGGACTGCCCTCCACCGCCCCCTACCTCCCCCCGCCCCGGCCCGCCGCGCCGCCCGCGAACTGACTCCCCCCGGCCCGCCCCGCACTGTCAGACCCACCCCCTATCGTGCGAACCATGACCACCCCGCGCCCCGCCACCGAGCTCTCCGCAGACGAAGCCCGCCGCACCGCCCTCCGCGCACAGGGCTTCCTCGGCACGCCCGACCGCAAGGCCGGCGTGCGCGGCGTCCTCCGCCACCTCGGCGCGGTCCAACTCGACACCATCTCGGTCCTGGCCCGCTCCCACGAGCTGATCCCCTACGCCCGCCTGGGAGCCGTCGACCGCAAGAGCGTCGAGAACGCCTACTGGCAGGACGCCCACGCCTTCGAGTACTGGTCGCACGCCGCCTGCATCCTCCCCATCGAGGAATGGCCCCACTTCGCCTTCCGCCGCCGCGCCTACCGCAGCCGCCCACACTGGAACCACCCCCTCCCGGACGGCACGTACGACCAGGTCCTCAAGCAGCTCCGCACCGAAGGCCCCCTCACCGCCACCGACTTGGGCGGAGCGAAGAAGACCGGCGAGTGGTGGGACTGGTCAGGCGCCAAGGTCGCCGTGGAACGCGCCCTGATGTACGGCGAGGTCGTCTGCGTCGAGCGCCGCGGCTGGAAGCGCGTGTACGACCTCGCCGAACGCGCCGTCCCCGCCGACCTCCTGCACGACGAGCTCGACGACGCCGAGTGCCTGCGCCGCCTCGTCCGCCTGGCCGGTCAGTCCCTCGGCGTCGGCACACGCGCGGACATCGCCGACTACCACCGGCTCAAGGGCGAACAGGTCGACGCCGTGATCGCCGACTCGGGCCTGGTCCCGGTCACCGTCGAGGGCTGGGGCAAGCCCGCCTGGGCCGACCCGGCGGCCCTGGACACGCCACCGCGCGGCCGCCACCGCACCACGCTGCTGTCCCCCTTCGACTCCCTCGTCTGGGAACGCGCCCGCACCGAGCGGATCTTCGGCTTCACCCACCGTCTGGAGGCCTACGTCCCCAAACCCAAGCGGGTGTACGGCTACTTCGCGATGCCCGTCCTCGCCGGCGGCCGGCTCGTCGGCCGCGTGGACCCGGCACGCGAGGGACACACCCTGGTCGCCAAGCAGGTCACCCTGGACGGCCCCAAGGCGGTCCCGGCGGTGGCACAGGCCCTGCTCGAAGCAGCGACCTGGGTGAACTGCACCGACGTGCGCGTGGAACGCGTGGACGCCCCGGAGCTGCGCGAGCCCCTCACCACAGAGCTCACCCGCGCACTGGCCTGACCCGCGCCCGGATCAGCGGATCAGCGCACCTGGGCGATCAGCGGATCTCGAGGATCTTCTCCCGCATCGCGTACACCACCGCCTCCATCCTGGAGTGCAGCTGCAGTTTCTCCAGGATGTTGCGGACATGGTTCTTCACCGTGTTCTCGGAGATGAACAACTCCTTGGCGATGTCCCGGTTGTTCATCCCCGTCGCCACCAGCTTGAGGACCTCCAGCTCCCGGTCCGTCAGCCGCGGCGCGGGAACGAGCCGGCGCTCGTCGGTCCGCTGGATCATCGACTTGAACTCGGTGAGCAGCTTCGACGCCATGGACGGGCTGATCTGCGACTGACCGTCGGCGACCGCGCGGATCGCGGTGGCGACCTCGTCCGTGGAGATCTCCTTCAGGAGATAACCGGTCGCGCCCGCCTTGATCGCCTCGTAGAGGTCCGCCTCCTCGTCACTGATCGTCAACATGATGATCTTCGCGCTGGGAGCCACCTCCTTGATGGAGGTGCACGCCTCGATGCCGCCGCGTTTGGGCATCCGGACGTCCATCAGCACGATGTCGGGCAGCAGGTCGGCCGCCTTGTCCACGGCCTCCGCGCCGTCGCCGGCCTCACCGACGACCTGGATGTCCTCCTCGGCCGCGAGCACGATCTCCAGTCCGCGGCGGAACAGGGCGTGGTCGTCCACGACAAGGACTCTGATCGGTTCCTTGCGTGGGGTGCCCCCGTCCGGGCCCATGCCGACGACGCCGTCGTCGGCCTCGTCGTCCCGCATCGGTCCGAAGGTGTCCGCCATCGTTCCTCCCCCTGAAGGCTGTGGCCGTGGTCCTGAGCCATCGCCAACGCAAGGCAGCGACCCACCGGTTGAGCCGCCCTGCCATGATTCCATGCCCGGACGACAACGCGGCGACAGAGCGAGCCCCCAGGGGTCGCGCACGGGTGCCCCTGGGGGCGCACACGCGCTCCAGGGGCACACCGCCGAACTGTCACCGGGGCGGATCAGCCGCCCAGCGTGCCGCCCGCCTCGGGCGCGTGCGCCTGGGTCACCATCGGGTCGGTGTCGAGGTAGATCACGCCGTAGTCGTAGGCGTGGCGCCGGTAGACGACGCTGGGCTGCTTCGTCTCGGAGTCGACGAACAGGTAGAAGTCGTGTCCGACCAGCTCCATCTCGTAGAGGGCCTGGTCGAGCGTCATCGGAGCGGCTACGTGGGTCTTCTCGCGCACCACGAGGGGGCCGTCGCCCTGCACCTCGAGGGAGCCGATCTTCTTCGTCGGCACACTGTTCGGCTCACTGGCGGGCACCGGCTGCCCGTCCCCGTTGAGCGTCGCCACCCCCGGGACGTGGTCGGGAACCTCAGCCGCGGACAGCCTGCGGGCGCCACGGCGCGTGTAACGCTTGTCGTGCTGCTTGCGCAGCTGGGCGTCCAGCTTCTCCGCCGCCAGGTCGAGTGCCGCGTACGCGTCGCTGGCCGACGCCTCCGCCCGGATCACAGGGCCGCGGGAGCGGAGCGTGATCTCCACTCGGTCGCACCGGTCGGCTTGTCGGGGGTTGGGCTCCTTGGACACCTCGACGTCGAGGCTGATCACCTTGCCGTCGAGCTTCTGGATCTTCTCCAGGTTCAGCTTCTCGGCCACGTGCTTGCGGAACCGCTCGGGCACCTCGGTCTTGCGGCCCTTGACGACGATGTCCACGCAGAACTCCGTTCCCGGATCACCCCGCCTCCGCGGCGGAGCGTCTCCCTTTTGCACCAGGCTCCGGTGAGTACCGGAACCTCCGACTTGGTGACTTCCACCTCCTCCTCCCCCATGGGCGAGATCTACACCCCAGGTACCGCAGGAGATTGCGAAAACCCGCAGCACGGCATTCGGATTCGAGAGGTGTGGCCTGCGGCTTTCCCTCACAACCGAACATATCTCGCCCGGACGGATGTCGTCACCCTCTACTGCGGCGTACCTCCGTTCAGGTGAATTGACTCTCTCATTACCTGCAACGACGCAAGTTCTCCATCAGTTCCGGTTTATTTCGAATGAGCTCGGCGCCGCGGCGACCACGGCCGCGCACACCACCTCACCCACCGCACCGCCCGAACCGGACGGCCGCGACGACCCCGACGGGGCGCCGCCCCTGACTCCTGCCCTCGCTCCGGACGACCTCACCTCTCTGCCTTCCCGAGTCACACCCCCGTACACGGCCCCGACGCCACCCCCACACAACTCGCCCTCCTCCTCCCCGACGTCCCCCACGGCCCCCGTACCCGCACCGCGACCGCCCATCCGCCCCGCCTGCGCGCTGTCCATCCGCCGCGCCTGCGCCGCGCCGTCCACCGGCCCCGACCGACCCGGTCGCCCCGGTCGCCCCACAGGCGCCGCACGCTCCCCCACCGACTGCCCCCGACCGGCCCACCCCGCAGGGCTCGTTGAAGCCGCACCGCCTTGATCCCCGCCTTCCCCGCCCGTCGCCGTCTCCGCCGCCGCCCGCGCCGCGCGTGCCGTCTCCGCCGCCGCCCGCACCGCGCGGGCCGTCTCCGTCGCCGCCCGCACCGCGCGGGCCGCCTCCGCCAGGGAGGCGCCCGTCGTCACGAGGTCGTCGACCAGCACCACCGGCGCGCCGCACAGCACCCGCACGCCCCCGGGCACGACGGCCAGCGCCCCCACCAGGTTGTCTTGCCGCTCCCGGGCGTCGAGCCCCGCCTGGTCGGCCACCGGCCGCCGCTGCCGCAGCACCGCGGCCACCCGCGCCGGCACCCCGGCCCGCCGCAGCTCCCCGGCCGCGGCGAGCGCGATACGCCGGGCCGGATCATGACCACGAGCCCGGACGACGGCACGCGCCGAGGGAACGGGGACCAGCAGGACGCCCCCGGGGCTTGCCAAGCCTCCAGGGCTTGCAAGGCCCCCAGGGCTCCCGCGACTTGCCAGGCCTCCGGGGTCGCCAGGGTTTCCGGGGCTTCCGGGGCTTCCGCCGGGTGGGGGCCCCTCCCCCTCCCCCACCCCCTCCACCCCCGCCTCCCGCAGCCCCGCCCGCACGGCTCCCGCGAGCGCCGCCCCCAGGGGGCGCGCGAGCGCCAGCGCGCCGCGTTCCTTGTGGGCCAGGAGCACCGCCCGTACCTCGTCCGCGTAGAGGGCCGCCGCGTGCACGGCGGGCAGCCCGGGCGGTTCGAGCACGGGCCGCACCCGGAACGGCACGGCCCCGCCCAGCGCCGTACGGCACTGTGGGCAGAGCACCGTACGTGCTCTTCCGCAGCCTCCGCACTCGGCGGGCAGCACCAGGCCGGTGAGTTCCTGCCACCACCTGCGAACGCCTTCCACGGGGATGACTGTGCCAGTGGGCGGGGTGGCTCACCAGCCCTGTGGAAAACCGCCTCGGAGGCCCTGGGGAAAACTTTCACGAACGCGCTGGAAGCCGTCGGGAAGGCGGTCTCGGCCGATCGGGCCGACAATGGAGTAACGCGGAAAACCAGAAAGCGCAAAAGGACAGGACGGCCCCACGGCGCACTCCCGGAACGGGAGCGGGCTGCGTGGGAGAGCGGTGGGGCCCGCCTGCGAGCCTCACCTCAAGCCCGCGCAACCCGGGCCACCCCCGCCACCGTCCCCGCGTCCCCCCGTCCCCGCGTTCCCCGTGCCCCCGTGCGCCTCGCAAAGGGCACATCCGTGACCGGCCGGGACAGTTGTCACCCCGGGTAGAACGCGACCGAGGCGATCTCCTTCAGGGTCCGCCATCCGCTTCCGCCGGGCAGCCAGAGCAGTCCCTCCTTGGAGGTCGCGAACAGCGGGATGTCGCTGTCCTCGGAAGCGGCGATGCTCGTGACCTCGGCGAGGCCCGGAAGAGTTCCCGCCTCGGGGAACGAGCCGTCGCAACTCACGTACTGCACCTGCTCCACACCGCCGGCCTCGCGCCCCACCACCACGAGCCGGCTGTCCCCGGCCCACGACATGGCCGTGACCTTCTCCAACTCCGGTGTCGCGGAACGCAGTTCCTGGACCGACATGGCCGGTCGCGTCCCGTCGCCGACGCCTCGTTCGATCCGCCCGATCAACAGGGTCTGCTTGCCGCCCTTGTCCACGACGAGCGCGATGCGCACCCCGTCCGCCGCCACCCGCACGGCGTTGATCCGGCCGTCGAGGCCCGGAGTGAGCACCCGCAGGGGCTCCCCGCCGCCCTTCTCCAGCAGGAGCAGCCGCGGCCCGGCGGGGTCGCGGTCGGCGACCCACAGGTTGCCGTGGGCGTCCCAGCTGGGGGTGGTGAGGCGGTCGGTCTCCGTCTTGCCCTTGCTCTCCAGGACGGGGTCGCCGACGGAGCTGCCGGAGAGGGTGGAGGTGACGTAGAGCGTCTTGCCGTCGAGGGCGACTCCGGCCGCGCTGTGCTCGTCGTGCGCCACGGCCACCGAGCGCAGTGCCTTGGCGCCGTCGCCGAACGGTCCGGGCACGGGGTCGGCCTTGGTGTCGCCGCTGCCGCTGGCCATCCGTGCGAGGCGGTGCTGGCCGTCGATGAAGTAGAGGTAGCCGGGGCTGTTCTGGGAGCCGCGGGAGGCGACGGTGGCGGCGCGTTCCTCGCTGAGGGAGCACAGCTGGGTTCGGCCCGCGCGCAGGGCGACCTCGTCGAGGGTGGGGTTCAGGCTCTTGAGGGAGAACAGGAGCTGGGCCGCCATCTCGTCGCACTTGCCCTGGCCGATGTGGGCGGCCTTGTCGTTCAGCGGCACGGTGAGCTTGTTCTGGTCGTCGGGCGTCAGCGAGGTGACTCCCTGGGGCAGGGCGGCGCCGGTGGGGAAGCTGGATCGGACGACGGGACGCAGCCAGCTGGTGGGTCCGGTGAGCACGGAGCGCACCATCTGGGTCATGGGATCGACCCGCTCGCGCACGTAGACGGGGTCGGCGACCGCCGTGGGCCGGCCCGCGGCGTCCGCCTTGGTGTTGGACGCGAAGTAGTACTTGTTGACGGAGACGTAGTTGCGCTGGAAGTCGGACTTGCCCATGACGACGCCGGTGGGCAGCGCGTCGATGCGCCACTGGCGGGTCTTCTTGTCGCGGGTGAGGTGGACCGGCTGGTCGTAGCCGCCGGAGGCGGGCGCGTAGGACTGCTGGGCGTCCACGGTGGCGACCCGGGTGCCGGTCAGGACGAACGAGAAGTCGTCGCCTCCCTCCCTGCTGCTGGCGGGGTCGGCCTCGGTGGCCGGGCCGTCCGCGAGGACCGTGGTGGACCGTTCGGGCTCCCATCTGCGGGCCGCCCGGTCGGTCAGGTACTGGCGGGCCGTGGAGTAGCCGGGGTCGTCGCTGGTGAGGGCCTCCAGGAAGCCCTGGACGATCTCGGCGGGCGGTGCGTCGTCCCGGGGCGGCATCGCGAAGACCCGTACCTGGGTGTCCTGGCGCGGGGTGGATTCGACGTCGCGCAGATCCCCGTTGTCGGGCATGGAGGCGCATCCCGTCAGCAGTAGGGCTCCGCAGGCGGCGTACGCCACCACGCGCCCCACTGCGCGCCCCGGCGTGCGCCGAGCCCCCCTCTCGCGCCCCTCAGCGCCCACGACGTGCCTCCCCTTGCTCATCCGCGCCCTCCGCCCCGGCGGGCGGCCGGGCGGGTGTCCCCCTCGACGCCGTGTGTGCGGCGTCGTCCGCCTGCCCCGGAGCGCCCGGGGCGCCGACGGTGTCCGTCCCGTCCGGGCTCCGGCCGTCTCCCGTCGTCCCGGGGGCGGGCGGTTCGTCCTGTTGGCGGGCGCCGCCGGAGCCCTGCGCGGGCCGGGACACCACGCGTGCGCCGTTGCCGGGCAGCGCCGTCGGGTCGGCCGTGGGGGTCGCCGTGCCCACGCGGGGCGTGAGCGGGGTCCGGGCGGCCGCGAGCTGTTCGGTGGCGGGCTGCACGGGGACCGTCGCGCTCTTCTGGCCGCCGCCGCGGGGCAGACCGGCGTCGTCGAGTTCTCCCCGGTTGCGGCGGGAGTCCTTGGGTTCCAGCGGTATCGGCGAGCCGCGCAGTGGTTCGTCGGCCGTCCGGGGCAGGGTCAGCCGGAACTGCGAGCCGCCGCCGGGCTCGCCCCAGGCCTGCAGCCATCCGCCGTGCAGCCGGGCGTCCTCCAGGGCGATGGACAGACCCAGGCCGGTGCCGCCGGTGGTCCGCGCGCGGGCCGGGTCGGCGCGCCAGAACCGGCTGAAGACGCGGGTGGCCTCGCCGGGCTTGAGCCCGACGCCGTAGTCGCGTACGGCGATCGCGACGGCTCCGCCCGCGGCGGCGAGTTTGACGATGACGTCCTTGCCCTCGCCGTGCTCGACGGCGTTGACGACCAGGTTGCGCAGCACGCGCTCCACGCGCCGGGCGTCGGCCTCGGCGACGACGGGCTGCTGGTCGCCGATGACGCGGACGGTCGTCCCCTTGCGCTCGGCGAGCGGCGCGGCCCCGCTGACGACGCGCCGTACGACCTCCCGCAGGTCGATCGGCTCGGCCTCCAGGGCTGCGGCGCCGGCGTCGAAGCGGCTGATCTCCAGGAGGTCGGCGAGCAGCGTCTCGAAGCGGTCGAGCTGGTCGGCGAGCAGCTCCGCGGACCGCGCGGTCACGGGGTCGAAGTCGACGCGGGCGTCGTGGATGACGTCCGCGGCCATACGGACGGTGGTCAGCGGGGTGCGCAGCTCGTGGGAGACGTCGGACACGAACCTGCGCTGCATGCGTGACAGGTCCTCCAGTTGCTGGATCTTCAGCTGGAGGTTCTGCGCCATCTTGTTGAAGGCTTCGCCGAGGCGGGCGATGTCGTCCTCACCGGTGACCTTCATGCGTTCCTGCAGTCGTCCGGCGGAGAGCCGTTCGGCGATCCCGGCGGCCATCCGCACGGGCGTGACGACCTGCCGCACGACGAGCCAGGCGATGGCTCCGAGGAGTACGACGACGAAGAGGCCGGCGGTGGCGAGGGTGCCCTTGACCAGGCTGAGCGACTTCTCCTCCTGGGTGAGCGGGAAGAGGTAGTACAGCTCGTAGGCCTCGCCGTTGGGGTCGTTGACCTGCTTGCCGATGACCAGCGCGGGCTGGGACTCCTTGTCGCTGAGGTAGATGATGCGGGAGTAGCTCTGCACGGCGCCGGTGCCGCGGTTGACGCGCTCGCGCAGATTCTCCGGGACGCTCTTGTTGGGGTCGACGAAGCCGGAGGCCCGCGGTCCGCGGCCGCCGCCGCTGTCGTCGACGGGGGGCAGGGTGACCACGTCGAAGGCGCCCTGTCCGCCGCTGGACAGCGACAGGACGAGCTCGCTCATCCACTCGGTGACGCTCGGCGAACCGCGGCCGCCCGCCGGGGTGCCGTCGGCTGCGCCGGTGCCGACTGCCTCGTCGGCCTTCTGCTTGGCCACCGCGAAACCGCCCGTCGCCTGGCTCTGGGACGCCCTGACCTTGGCGTCCAGCAGCCCGTTGCGCACCTGTCCGATGACGACGAAGCCCAGCAGCAGGACGACGCCGAGCGACATCAGCAGTGTCGTGGCGACGACCTTGAGCTGGATGTTGCGCCGCCACAGCCGCATGACGGGCAGCAGCGGCCGGCGCACCCAGCGCAGCAGCAGTCGCAGGACGGGGCTGTTGTGCACCCCGCCCCGCAGGGGGCCGCCTGCGAGGAGGCGGGCGAAGCGTGATCCCGGCGTGTCACGGCCGACAGGCCGCTCCGGACGGGCCCCGGACCGGCCGGGGGCCGAAGCGGCGCTGTCCCCGGTCATGTCAGCTGGGCCCCGCCTTGTATCCGACGCCACGGACGGTCACCACGATCTCCGGTCGCTCCGGGTCCTTCTCGACCTTGGAGCGCAGTCGCTGCACGTGCACGTTGACCAGGCGGGTGTCGGCGGCGTGCCGGTAGCCCCACACCTGCTCCAGGAGCACCTCGCGGGTGAACACCTGCCAGGGCTTGCGTGCGAGCGCGACCAGCAGGTCGAACTCCAGCGGGGTCAGCGCGATCGACTGTCCGTCCCGCTTCACGGAGTGACCGGCCACGTCGATGACGAGGTCGCCTATGGCGAGCTGTTCGGGCGCCGGCTCCTCCGACCTCCGCAGCCGGGCCCGGATGCGGGCGACCAGCTCCTTCGGCTTGAACGGCTTCACGATGTAGTCGTCGGCGCCGGACTCCAGCCCGACGACCACGTCGACGGTGTCGCTCTTTGCCGTGAGCATCACGATCGGCACTCCGGACTCCGCCCTGATCAGGCGGCACACCTCGATGCCGTCCCGTCCGGGCAGCATCAGGTCCAGCAGCACCAGATCGGGCTTCGCCTCACGGAAAGCAGCCAGCGCCTTGTCGCCGTCGGCTACGAAAGACGGCTCAAAACCTTCACCACGCAACACGATGCCGAGCATCTCGGCCAGTGCGGTGTCGTCGTCGACGACAAGGACTCGTCCCTTCATAAACGACATCATCCCATTCTCGTAACAGTGACAGAGGCGCTGGTGAGCAGGGTCACTGGCCCGTGACGATAGTCGTACGCGACCGTCACTGTCTGCCCCGGCCCTCCGACGTCGATGTCGGGGACGGATGTCGGCGACGATCAGCCGCGCCTTCCGGCCTCTCCCAGACGTCGTTGCACAGCCGATCCAGTCTGTCGCGGCAGGGCGCGCGGCACGAGCGGGACGCCGTCGATCGAGGCGGGGGCGTCTCGCGGAGCGGCGACCAGCACCGGGGACGACCGGCCTGCGTCTGGCCCTCGGAGCGACCATCCGCGTGGCCCGTCCGAGACCGGACGCCTTCCGACCGACTCCCGGCCCTCGACTCTCGAGTCCCGATCCCCGCGGCGGCGCTGCCGCCCGGCAGCCGGCCCATCAGTCACCGGGACCGGCGCTCCCGGCGGATGCCGTCGGCTACGGCATCCGCCGGGGTCCGATCCTCGGCCTCATGGGCGTCCTCGCCGGCCAGGGCAGCCAGCTCGCCCCCGCCGCCCCGGCCGTGCTCGCGTCCACGTTCGTCACCCCGCTGATCGGCGACTCGGTGCAGGCACCGCCGCTGTCCCCGCCCCACGACGGTCCCTGCCCCACAACGGTCCCGGGCGCACTCACCGTCGGACTCGGCACCGTCTACGAGAACGCTGTCCCGCGCCGACCCGAGCCACCCGAGCCACCCGCGCCACCCGCGCCGTCGCGCCGTCGCGCCGTCGCGCCAGAGCCTCACCGGATCCGCCGGGTCACGGGCTGCCGACGTGACGGCAGTCCAGCCACCCACGCCCGCCTGCGGCACAACGCCCCCATGGCACGGCGCACAGGGTGGTGGTGGGCTCCGGATTCCGCCGTCACACCGGCCGTTCCGATTTTCCGGCCGTCAGAGCCGCTCCGCGCCCTTGGGGGCCCTCTCGTACAGCTCGGCGAGCGCTTCCGCCGTCACGGGCGAGATCACTCCCTCCTCCGTGACGATCGCCGTCACCAGCTCCGGCGGCGTCACGTCGAACGCCGGGTTGTACGCCTGGGTTCCCAGGGGCGCCACCGGAACGCCACCACCCGCTCCGGTCATCGGCGCCTGGGGCGCGCCGACCTCCGTCACCTCGTACCCGGGACGCTGCTCGACCTCGATCGACGCCCCGTCAGGCGTCTGCTGATCCATCGTCGTCAAGGGCGCCACGACGATGAACGGCACGTGGTGGTAGCGCGCGAGCACCGCGAGCGGATAGGTGCCCACCTTGTTCGCCACCGACCCGTCGGCCGCGATGCGATCCGCTCCCACCAGCACGGCGTCCACCTCACCCGCCGCGAACAGCGAACCCGCCGCGTTGTCCGTCAGCAGCGTGTACCCCATGCCGTTGCGCGCCGCTTCGTACGCCGTCAGACGCGCTCCCTGCAGCAGCGGGCGGGTCTCGTCCACCCACAGCCGACGGAGCCGTCCGACCCGGTGCGCCGCGAGCGCCACCGCGAACGCGGTGCCTTCCCCACCCGAGACCAGGGCTCCGGTGTTGCAGTGGGTGAGGACGCGGTGTCCGCCTCCCGGCAGCAGCTCGTCGAGCAGCGCCAGCCCATGCTCGGCCATCCGGGCGCTCGCCTCGGCGTCCTCGCGATGGAGCTGCCGTGCGGCCGCAAGCGCTGCTCGGGCGCCCTGCGCGGGATCACCGCCGTCGGCGACCTCCGCCCGGTAGGCGGCCCGGGCCCGGCGCACGCCGACCGACAGGTTCACCGCGGTCGGCCGGGCCCCCTCCAGCGCGTCGGCGGCATCGTCCACGTCGAAGCCCCGCACGGCGGCGAGCGCGACGCCGTAGGCCCCCGCGATGCCGAGCAGCGGAGCCCCGCGCACGGCCAACGACCGGATCGCCTCCACCAGCGCGGACGCGTCGGTGCACACCAGCTCGACTTCCTCGGCCGGCAGTCTCGTCTGGTCGAGGAGAACCACCACGGGACCCTCTGGAGGCTCCTCCCAACGGATCGCGGGAATCTCGCTCGGCCGCTTGTCCTCGCCGGATTGCGCGTACTGATCAGCCATGTGATCAGTCTGCCCCCGATCCGGCGGACAATTGAAGGTGTGCACCGGATACCGCGGCCGGTCCACCGATCGGCCCCCCATGGCACGATGGCTCCCAACCTGCCGCCGCGACCGCGGACGGGCACCGTGAAGGAGCGACGATGAAAGACACTCCGGGCTGGGCCTCGCCCGGATCCGCCCCCTCCGACGGACAGGAGCCCGGCCCGTCCCGTGCCGCCGAGCCCGCCGACCGCCCCGACGGCGCCCAGCCCGCGGACCAGCCGGACGCCGAGTCGCAGAACCCCAGGCCGAAGTGGTCCAAGGAACAGCCGCCACCCGGTCAGTGGTCCGCGCCCGCAGGCCCCCGGCGTGCCGACCCGGCCCCGCCGCCCCCACCGCCTCCGCCGCCCGGCGCGGGCTGGGGCGGCTACCCGCCCGCCGGACCGGGCGGCGGTCACCCCGGCGGCCCCGCGGGCCCCGGCCCGCAGGGCGGTCACGGCGGCTACGGCGGCCCGCACGGTTACGGTCCCCCCGCCGGATGGGGAGGAGGCTGGGGCGGCCCGCCGCCGGCGGCCAAGCCCGGCGTCATCCCGCTGCGCCCCCTGGGCGTGGGCGAGATCCTCGACGGCGCCGTCGCCACCATGCGCACCTACTGGCGCACGGTTCTCGGCATCTCGCTGACCGTAGCGGTCATCACCGAGGTCGCCGTCGTCCTGCTGCAGGGCCTGATCCTGAACGGCTCCACCGACACCACCGCCCTCGGCGACCCCAGCGCCACCGTCGACGAGCAGCTCGACGCCATGGGCGACGCCCTGCGCGCCTCCGGGCCCATCCTCCTCATCACCCTGCTGGGCACCATCACCGCGACCGCCCTGCTGACGGCGGTCACCAGCCGGGCCGTGCTCGGCAAACCGGTCACCCTCAAGGAGGCCTGGCGCGACGCCCGCCCCCAGGTGCCCCGACTGTTCGGGCTGATCTTCCTGCTGGTGCTCATCGCCGCCGCAGCCGCCGCCGTGTGCCTGCTGCCGGGCATCCTGGTGAGCGCCGCCGGCGACGACGACGCGGGGGCCCCGCTGCAGGCCTTCGGGATTCTCGCCTCGCTCGTCCTCGTGCTGTGGCTGCTGGTCCGCTTCTCCCTCGCCTCGCCCTCGCTGATGCTGGAGAAGCAGGGCATCAAGAAGGCGCTCGGCCGCTCCGCGAAGCTCACCCGCGGCTCGTGGTGGCGCGTCTTCGGCATCCAGTCGCTCGCCCTGCTCATCGCGAACATCGTCTCGATGATCGTCGTCGTGCCGTTCGCCCTCCTCGGCGCCGCGCTGAGCGACGGGGGCGTCAGCGGCATGGTCGACGCGGGCGCCCAGTACGGGTGGACGTACCTGATCGTCAGCGGCATCGGCTCGATCATCGGCTCCATGATCACTTTCCCGATCGCGGCCGGCGTCATCGTGCTCCTCTACATCGACCAGCGCATCCGCCGCGAGGCCCTCGACCTCGACCTGGCCCGCGCCGCAGGCCTCCAGGGCTACGGATCCCCCGCTCCCGGCACCACCACGGGGAGCTGATGCGGTGAGCCTGACGGGGGGAGCACCGACCGTGCCGCGCCCGGGCAGCCTGCCCCCGCAGACGCTGCCCGGCATCGTCGACACCGCCTCGGCAGCCCTGTCCCGCGGCGCCGACACGGCTGTGACCGCCCTGCTACGGGCGGGCGACGGCGTGCTACCGACGCGGGCCCGTTCGGGCGACGAACCCCCCGTCACCGTCCCCCGCGGCCCCGCCCGGGAAGCGGCCCACCGCGAACTCTCCAAGGACCTGTACCACCAGAACGACCCGGGCCTCCTCCAGCGCGTCCTCGACGCCCTCTGGGACTGGATCGGGGACCTCTTCGGCACCGCCTCGGCCGCCGCCCCCGGCGGCACACTCGGCCTGCTCGTCATCGCCATGGCCGTCGTGGCCGTCGTCGCCGCCCTGTGGTGGCGCCTGGGCGCCCCCGGCCGCCGGCCCCCTTCCGCCGCCACCCTGTTCGACGACCGTCCCCGCAGTGCCGCCCGACACCGTGCGGCCGCCGAGGCGCACGCCGCCCAGGGCCACTGGAACCAGGCCCTGCAGGAACGGATGCGCGCTGTCGTCCGCTCGCTGGAGGAACGAGCCCTCCTCGACACCCGCCCCGGCCGCACGGCCGACGAGGCCGCAGCCGAAGCCGGCCGCGCCCTGCCCGCCCACAACGACCGACTGCGCACCGCCGCCCGCGACTTCGACGATGTGACGTACGGCGGCCGCCGGGCCACCGAGCAGACGTACCGGCGCATCGCCGAACTCGACCTCGACGTGGAACGCACCCGACCCCGGCTGACCGCGAGCAGCCCGCACGCCGCGGCCCACCCCGCCCGCCGCGGAGCCGCCGAATGACGACCGGGGCCACCCTCCCGACCACCTCGGCGTCCCCCACCGCGCACCAGCTGTGGACCCGCGCGCGCGGACTCACCCTCGCCTTCGTCCTGCTCCTCGCGGCGGCCGTCATCCTCGCCGTGCTCCGGTCCGACGCCCGCCACGGCGCCCTCGACCCGCGCTCCGCCGACCCCCACGGCAGCCGCGCCGTCACCGAACTCCTCGCCGACCACGGGGTGTCCACCCGCGTGGTCACCTCCCTGGCCGACGCCCGCGCCGCAGCCCGCCCCGACACCACGCTCCTGGTCGCCGCCCCCGACCTCCTGACGGAGGCTCAACAAAGGGAACTGCACTCGTCGATCGGCGGCTCCGGCGGCCGCGCCCTCCTCGTCGCCCCCGGCAGCCCCTCCGTGGACACCCTCGCCCCCGGCGTGAGCGCCGACCCGGCGAACAGCCGCGGCTCCGCACTCTCCCCCGACTGCGCACTGCCCGCCGCCCGCAGCGCCGGCACCGCGGAAACCGGCGGCACCCGCTACACCACCCGACGCCTCGACGCCGACGCGTGCTACCCCAGCGAGCGCCTGGCCACCCTGCTGCGCATCCCGGACGCCTCCGGCGACGGCGACACCGTCGTCCTCGGCGCGCCCGACATCCTCTACAACGAACGCCTCGACAAGCAGGGCAACGCCTCGCTCGCCCTGCAACTCCTCGGCTCCCGCGCCCATCTCGTCTGGTACCTCCCCTCGCTCTCCGACACCTCCACCACCACACCGGACGACGAGCAGGACTTCCTCGACCTGATCCCGTCCGGCTGGCTCTGGGGCACGCTGCAGCTCTTCATCGCGGCAGCCCTCGCCGCCCTCTGGCGAGCACGCCGACTCGGCCCGCTCGTGCCCGAAGATCTCCCCGTGGCGATCCGCGCCTCCGAAACCGTCGAAGGCCGCGCCCGCCTCTACCGCAAGGCAGCCGCCCGCGACCGCGCGGCCGCCGCTCTTCGCTCCACCACCCGCACCCGACTCGCCCCCCTCCTAGGCGTCCCCGTCACCCAGGCGCACGCGCCCGAGGCACTCCTGCCCGCCCTGTCCGCCCACCTCCACGGCGACGGACGGTCCCTGCACTCCCTCCTCTTCGGCCCGCCACCCGGCGACGAAGCGGCCCTCATCGCACTCGTCGACCAACTCGACGCCCTGGAAAGAGAGGTACGCCGTCCATGATGGACCCGACCACTGACAACGCCGGGAACACCGGGGACCCGGGCCGCGCCCGGGCCTCCCTGGAAGCCCTGCGCGCCGAGATCTCCAAGGCCGTGGTCGGCCAGGACCCCGCCGTGACAGGCCTCGTCGTCGCCCTCCTGTGCCGCGGACACGTCCTCCTCGAAGGAGTCCCCGGAGTGGCCAAGACACTGCTCGTGCGCACCCTCGCCTCCGCACTGGAACTCGACACCAAGCGCGTCCAGTTCACCCCCGACCTCATGCCGAGCGACATCACCGGCTCCCTGGTCTACGACGCCCGCACCGCCGAGTTCTCCTTCCAGCCCGGCCCGGTCTTCACCAACCTCCTCCTCGCCGACGAGATCAACCGCACCCCGCCCAAGACGCAGTCGTCCCTCCTCGAAGCCATGGAAGAACGCCAGGTCACCGTCGACGGCACCCCCCGCCCCCTCCCCGACCCGTTCCTGGTCGCCGCGACCCAGAACCCCGTCGAGTACGAGGGGACCTACCCCCTCCCCGAAGCCCAGCTGGACCGCTTCCTCCTCAAACTCACCATCCCGCTCCCCTCCCGCCAGGAGGAGATCGACGTCCTCACCCGCCACGCCGAGGGCTTCAACCCCCGCGACCTGCACGCCGCCGGCGTACGCCCCGTCGCGGGCCCCGCAGACCTCGAAGCAGCCCGCGCAGCAGTCGCCAAAACCACCATCTCCCCCGAGATCACGGCCTACGTGGTCGACATCTGCCGCGCCACCCGCACATCACCGTCACTCACCCTGGGCGTCTCCCCTCGCGGCGCGACCGCCCTCCTGGCCACCGCACGCGCCTGGGCATGGCTCACCGGCCGCGACTACGTCATCCCCGACGACGTGAAGGCCCTCGCCCTCCCCACCCTCCGCCACCGCGTACAACTCCGCCCGGAGGCCGAGATGGAAGGCGTCACCGCCGACTCGGTCATCGGCGCCGTCCTCGCCCACGTCCCCGTGCCCCGCTGATGGCCCTCACCGGACGCACCGCGCTGCTCGCGGCCCTCGGCTCACTGCCCGTCGGCATCTGGGACCCCAGCTGGACGGGCATCCTCGCCGTCAACGCACCTCTGGCCGTGGCCTGCGCCTGCGACTTCGCCCTGGCAGCCCCCGTCCGCCGACTCGGTCTGACCCGCTCCGGCGACACCACCGCCCGCCTCGGCGACCCGGCGGACATCACCCTCACCGTCACCAACCCCTCCCGCCGCCCCCTGCGCGCCCGGCTCCGGGACGCCTGGCCGCCCAGCAGCTGGCAACCGGGAACGGAAACCGAGGCGTCCCGCCACCGCCTGACGGTCCCCCCCGGCGAACGCCGCCGCATCACCACGCGCCTCCGCCCCACCCGCCGAGGCGACCACCGAAC
>NZ_JBHVYK010000040.1:0-67266 GCF_042880855.1 Streptomyces sp. NPDC058291 | reverse complement strand
ACCGGGCGGGCCCCGACCGCGCGGGCCCCCGACCACGCCCCCGACCACGCGGGCCCCCGACCACGCGGGCCCCCGACCACGCGGCCGCGACCGGGCGGGCCCCGACCGCGCGGGCCCCGACCGCGCGGCGACGAACGCGGACGTTCGCCGTGCGGGACGCGGCCGGCCCCGACCCGCACGGCCCCCCTCGTCTCCGCCTGCCAGACTGGACCGGTAACCGCCGCCGAACAAGGACCCGAGATGACCCGCGTGATCGCTGGCGCAGCAGGCGGACGTCGCCTGGCCGTCCCGCCGGGGACCGGCACCCGTCCCACGTCCGACCGGGCCCGCGAAGGTCTCTTCTCCACCTGGCAGTCGCTCCTCGGCGGCCCCCTGGACGGAGAACGCGTCCTCGACCTGTACGCCGGCTCCGGCGCCGTCGGGCTGGAGGCGCTCTCCCGGGGCGCGAGCCACACCCTGCTGGTCGAGGCGGACGCCCGCGCGGCCCGCACGATCCGGGAGAACGTGCGCAGCCTGGGCCTGCCCGGCGCCGAGGTCCGCGCCGGCAAGGCCCGCCAGGTCGTCCAGGAGGAGCCCGCCGCCCCGTACGACCTGGCCTTCCTGGACCCCCCGTACGCCGTCTCCGACGACGATCTTCGGGAGATCCTGCTCACACTCCGCTCAGGGGGGTGGCTAGCGGCCGACGCCCTCGTCACCGTGGAGCGCAGCACCAGAGGCGGGGAATTCCACTGGCCGGACGGCTTCGAAGGTCTCCGGGCCCGTCGCTACGGCGAGGGAACGTTTTGGTACGGTCGCGCCGCCTCTACGTGCGAAGACGCACGATGACCGGACCGGAGAGCGAGGGAACGCAAGTGCGCCGTGCCGTCTGTCCCGGGTCGTTCGACCCGATCACCAACGGACACCTCGACATCATTTCCCGCGCCTCCCGTCTGTACGACGAGGTCTACGTCGCGGTCATGATCAACAAGTCGAAGAAGGGCCTGTTCGAGATCGACGAGCGGATCGACCTGATCCGCCAGGTCACCGCCGAGTACGGCAACGTCCGGGTGGAGGCCTTCCACGGCCTCCTCGTCGACTTCTGCAAGCAGCGCGAGATCCCCGCCATCGTCAAGGGGCTGCGCGCGGTCAGCGACTTCGACTACGAGCTGCAGATGGCCCAGATGAACAACGGCCTCTCGGGCGTCGAGACGCTGTTCGTGCCGACCAACCCCACGTACAGCTTCCTCTCCTCCTCCCTGGTCAAGGAGGTCGCCACCTGGGGCGGCGACGTCTCCCACCTGGTGCCCGAACCGGTCCTCACGGCGCTCGGCGAGCGGCTGCGGCGGGAGTGACGTCGGACGGCTGCCGCTGACGGCCCGTCATCCGCTGTCCGGCGGACACCCGGTGGCCGTACAGTCGTCCCGTCCGTCTCCAACACAGCTGTAGAGAGAGCAACCGGTGGACGTGCAGAAGAAGCTCGACGAGATCGTCACGGCGGTCTCCAGTGCCCGGTCGATGCCGATGTCGGCCTCGTGCGTGGTCAACCGCGCGGACCTGCTCGCCCTGCTGGAAGAGGTGCGCGCGGCCCTGCCCGACTCCCTCGCCCAGGCCGAGGAGCTGATCGGCGGCCGGGAGCAGCTGGTCGAGCAGGCCCGTCAGGAGGCCGAGCGGATCATCTCCACCGCGCACGCCGAACGCGGCTCCCTGATCTCCGACACCGAGATCGCCCGCCGCTCGCAGGCCGAGGCGGACCGCATCCTCGCCGAGGCCCGCAAGGAGGCCGAGGAGGTCCGCGCCGAGGCCGACGACTACGTCGACTCCAAGCTCGCGAACTTCGAGGTCGTCCTGACCAAGACGCTCGGCTCCGTCGGCCGCGGCCGCGAGAAGCTCCTCGGCACCGGCCCGGGCGTCGACGAGAACGGCTACGAGGACGAGGACGCCCCCGAGCGCAGCCACGACCCCGAGACCCTGCGCCGCGACGCCGACTCCTACGTCGACACCAAACTGGGCGCGTTCGAGGCGGTCCTCGCCAAGACCCTGGAGGCGGTCGGCCGCGGCCGGCAGAAGCTGCACGGCCGCATCGCCACGGACGACCTCGGCGCCCTCGCCGGCGACATGACGACGTTCCAGCACTCCTCCGACGCCGACTACCTCGCCGATCTGACCGCCCTCGCGGAGCAGGACGCCACCGCCGGACAGCACGTCCAGCAGCCCTACGAGCAGCAGGAGCCGCAGCCCGCCTACGGCTACCAGCAGCCGGCGGACGGCGGTTACCCGCAGCCGGCGGACCCCTACGGCGGCTATCAGCAGCAGGGACAGCAGACCTACGGACAGCAGGACGCGTACGGCTACCAGCAGGCCGACCCCTACGCCTCCGCCTCCGGCTACGCCCAGGCGGACGGGGCCCCCTTCCAGGGCTACGACGCCCAGCAGGGCGCCTACGACCCCCACCAGGGCGGCCGGCAGCAGCAGCCGCAGCAGCAGGTCCCGCCGGAGTACGCCCTGGACGAGACCAGCCTCTTCGACACCGGCATGATCAGTGCCGAGCAGTTGCGCGCCTACGAGCAGGAGCGCGGTCTGTAGGAGCGCCGCCGCCCCGACCCGATTGGGCTGTGGGCGAATGCTCCAGTATCCTGGCCCTTCGGTCGCGTGTGCGCTTCGCTGTTTCCGTATACGCCCGCGATCACCGCTGCCCGCAGCACCGAGGGCAGCGGCCCTCACCGAGTTCGAAGATCGAAAGCAGGAATGGCCCTGAACGCCCGCCTCGACCACCGCAACCCTCTTGTGTTCGACACACACGAGCTGGGGCGGCGTCCTGGCGCGCTGCAGCGCCTGACCCGCGAGATCGACGCCCCCAAGGATCTCGGGATCCTGGGAGTCATCGGCGTGCCGCTAGGCGCTCCGGTGGAGCTCGAACTCCGACTCGAGTCGGTCATGGAAGGGGTGCTCGTCACAGGCACCGCCCGTGCACAGGCCGAGGGGGAGTGCGTAAGGTGTCTGGAGCCGCTCGAGCTTGATCTCGAAGCGGAGTTCCAGGAGATGTTCTCGTACCCTGACGCCGACGACCGGGGCCGTGTGAAAGCGGAGCCGGCCGACGACGCCGAGGAAGACGAGGACAGGCTCTTCATCGAGGACGGTCTGTTCGACCTCGAACCCGTGCTGCGTGATGCGGTGGTGCTCGCACTGCCGATGCAGCCGGTGTGCCAGGACGACTGCCCAGGCCTGTGCTCCCAGTGCGGAGAGCGGCTGGCGGACGACCCGGGACACCACCATGACGCCGCCGACATCCGTTGGGCGGCACTGCAGGGACTCGCCGGTTCACTCGAAGACGGCGAGAAGGACGAGATGAGCGGCGCCGAAGCGGGCGTCGACGAGAAGCAGGAGAAGTAGCCGTGGCTGTTCCGAAGCGGAAGATGTCGCGCAGCAACACGCGCCACCGCCGGTCGCAGTGGAAGGCTGCGGTCCCCACCCTGGTTGCGTGCGAGCGCTGCCACGAGCCCAAGCTGCAGCACATCGCGTGCCCGTCTTGCGGCACCTATAACAAGCGCCAGGTCCTCGAGGTCTGAGCGGCCGGTGAGAGGCTTCATGTCTGACGCCAAGGCGGACACGACCGTCAAGAAAAAGGCGGACACCACAGCCTCGTCCCACACGCTTCTGGAAGGGCGGCTCGGCTATCAGCTCGAGTCCGCCCTTCTGGTGCGTGCGCTGACCCACCGTTCCTACGCGTACGAGAACGGCGGCCTGCCGACGAACGAGCGGCTGGAGTTCCTCGGGGACTCCGTGCTCGGCCTCGTCGTCACGGACACGCTGTACCGCACCCACCCCGATCTGCCCGAAGGCCAACTGGCCAAGCTGCGGGCCGCGGTGGTCAACTCGCGTGCGCTGGCGGAGGTCGGCCGTGGCCTCGACCTGGGCTCCTTCATCCGGCTGGGCCGGGGCGAAGAGGGCACGGGCGGCCGGGACAAGGCGTCCATCCTCGCCGACACCCTGGAAGCGGTGATCGGCGCGGTCTATCTCGACCAGGGCCTCGAAGCGGCCTCCGAACTGGTGCACCGCCTGTTCGACCCGCTGATCGAGAAGTCCTCGAACCTCGGCGCCGGCCTGGACTGGAAGACCAGTCTCCAGGAGCTCACCGCGACCGAAGGGCTCGGCGTGCCCGAGTACCTGGTCACGGAGACCGGCCCCGATCACGAGAAGACCTTCACTGCTGCCGCCCGCGTCGGAGGCGTCTCGTACGGCACCGGCACCGGCCGCAGCAAGAAGGAGGCGGAGCAGCAGGCCGCCGAGTCCGCGTGGCGGTCCATCCGGGCCGCGGCGGACGAGCGTGCCAAGGCGGAGCAGGCGGCCCAGACCGTCCAGACCGCCGACAGCAGCACTCCGGACCCCGAGTCCGCCTCCGCCTGACGAACGACCCAGCAGTCACACAGCAGAACAGCAGTACGAGACGAACGCCCGCCCCCGCTGGGAGGCGGGCGTTCCGTACGGGGGATCCCATGCCCGAGTTGCCCGAGGTCGAGGTCGTCCGGCGCGGTCTGGAGCGGTGGGTCGTCCATCGCACGGTCGCCGACGCCGAGGTGCTGCACCCGCGCGCCGTGCGCCGGCACCTCGCGGGCGCCGACGACTTCGCGCACCGGCTCGAGGGACATCGCGTCGGAACCCCCAGCCGACGCGGCAAGTATCTTTGGCTGCCGCTGGAGGACACCCGCCTGGCGATCCTGGCCCATCTCGGCATGAGCGGTCAGCTTCTGGTGCAGCCGCACGGCGCCCCCGACGAGAAGCATCTGCGCGTCCGGGTGCGCTTCGCCGACGAGGTGGACACCGAACTGCGCTTCGTGGACCAGCGCACCTTCGGCGGCCTGTCCCTGCACGACACCGCCCCCGACGGTCTGCCGGACGTCATCGCGCACATCGCGCGCGACCCCCTCGACCCGCTGTTCGACGACGAGGCGTTCCACCAGGCCCTGCGGCGCAAGCGCACCACCGTCAAGCGGGCCCTGCTCGACCAGTCGCTGATCAGCGGCGTCGGGAACATCTACGCGGACGAGGCGTTGTGGCGCGCCCGTCTGCACTACGACCGTCCGACCGGCAACCTCACCCGCCCGCGCACGGTCGAACTGCTGGGCCATGTCCGGGACGTGATGAACGCGGCGCTGGCCGTCGGCGGCACCAGCTTCGACAGCCTGTACGTCAACGTCAACGGCGAGTCGGGCTACTTCGACCGGTCCCTGGACGCCTACGGACGCGAGGGGCTGCCCTGCAAGCGGTGCGGCACGCCGATGCGGCGACGTCCGTGGATGAACCGGTCCAGCTACTTCTGCCCGAAGTGTCAGACGCCGCCGCGCGCGGCGTCGTAACGCTCGCGGGCCGCGAGGACGTCGTCCATCCGCCCTTCGAGGTGATGGATCAGGCTGAGGAGGCGTTCGGCCACCTCGCGCCCGAGCGGGGTCAGCTCGTAGTCCACGCGGGGCGGGTTGGTGGGCTGCGCCTCGCGGTGCACCAGCCCGTCGCGCTCCAGGGCGTGCAGCGTCTGGGACAGCATCTTCTCGCTCACGCCGTCGACCCGGCGGCGCAGTTCGTTGAACCGCAGCGAGCCCTCGTACAGCGCGCCGAGCGTGAGCCCGCCCCAACGGCCGGTGATGTGCTCCAGCGTGCCGCGCGAGGGGCAGGCCTTGGCGAACACGTTGAACGGGAGGGCGTGGTCCTCCGCGCTCACCTGGGTGATGGTCATACCGCAAGCGTACGGCAAAGCAGCGCTCACCTATGGGTTGCACTAACTAAAAGTGAGTGCTTTCCTTCAGTCACTGCTTTTGAGCTGCCCGGCAGCCCGTTCCACGAGGAGTGCACCATGTCCAGCCCTGTCGTCTCCGTCGCCTACCACTCCGGCTACGGCCACACCGCCGTCCTCGCCGAGGCCCTTCGCGCGGGAGCCGCCGACGCCGGCGCCGAGGTGCACCTGATCAAGGTCGACGAGATCACCGAGGAGCAGTGGACGCTGCTCGACGGCTCCGACGCGATCGTCTTCGGCTCGCCCACCTACATGGGCACCGCGTCCGGCGCCTTCCACGCCTACGCCGAGGCGACCTCGGCCCGCTGGGCCACCCAGGCCTGGAAGGACAAGCTGGCCGCCGGATTCACCAACTCCGGCTCCAAGAGCGGCGACAAGCTGCACACCCTGCAGTTCTTCCAGATCCTGGCCGCTCAGCTCGGCATGCACTGGGTGAACCTCGGTCTGCTGCCCGGCTGGAACAGCTCCACCGGCTCCGAGAACGACCTCAACCGCCTCGGCGTGTCCCTCGGCGCGGCGGCCCAGACCAACGTCGACGAGGGTCCGGACGCCGTGCACAAGGCCGACGCGGCGACGGCGGAACACCTGGGCCGCAGGGTCGCCGAGACGGCGAGGATCTTCCTGGCCGGCCGCGTCCAGGCCGCTTGACCGTTCCGCGCTGTCTTCCGGCGAGCGCTCCCGCGCGATCCGGGAACAGCCCGACCGGCGACTCGGTCAGCCGTGCGACACCGTACGGATCTGCTCCCGCACGATCCGCGAACACCCCGACCGGCGACTCGCTCAGCCGTGCGACACCGTACGGATCCGGGCGGGAGCGGCGGAGGCGAAGTCGACGGCGTTGCCCGCATGCGAACGGCCCCAGGCGGGCGGGCGGCGGCGGCTGACCAGCAGGACGTCGCCGACCGCGGCCTTCTCCCGGCCGACGCCCTCGCTCACGGCGTGCACCCGGCGCGCCACGCCCGCGCCTGACGCCGTCCGATCACGGTCGCCCGACCCGCGGGCGTCTCAGTAGCCGAAGTCCTGAGTCCACCAGGGGCCGCCGGGGCCGAAGTGGACGCCGACGCCGAGCGTCTTGAAGTCGCAGTTCAGGATGTTGGCCTTGTGGCCGGGGCTGTTCATCCACGCCGCCATGACCGCGGCCGCGTCGGCCTGGCCGCGGGCTATGTTCTCGCCGCCGAGATCGGATATGCCGGCCTTCGCCGCCCGGTCCCAGGGGCTCGCCCCGTCCGGGTCGGTGTGGTCGAAGAAGCCGCGCGCGGCCATGTCGTCGCTGAACTTCCCCGCGAGATCCGACAGCGCGCTGTTCGCCGCGAGGGGGCTGCAGCCGACCTTGGTCCGCTCCTCGTTGACCAGGCTCAGCACCTCGGCCGCCGCCTGCGCCTCGGCCGAGACCGTCACCGGCGACTCGACCCGCTGCGGCGCCTCGGTGGCCCTCTTCGACTCGGACGGCGTGCTCTGCGGCTTCTGCGCCGGCTTGGTGGGTGTGGCCTGCGGCTTCTCGGCGGCGGTCTTGCTCGGGGAGGCCGTCGGCGCGGAAGTGGAGGGGGACGGGGAGGCCGAGGGGGCGGTGGGCGAGGCGGACCGGCCGGCGTCACGGCTGGTCGACGCGGAGCCGCGGTCGGACTCGGCGGAACCGGACGTGCCGCCCTGCTCGGCGGCCGAGTTGGTCGGCGAGCCCGCGGCCTGCACCTTGTCGGCGGGGCCTGTGCCGCCGCCGAGCCGGTAGCTGTCGAGACCCGGCACCACGCCCGTGGCCACCGCGACGGTGCCCAGGGCGACCGCCGCGGACACGCCGAGCAGTCCCGTCTTCACCGGGGTGGCGACCCGCTTCTTGCGGCGGCGACCCCCGTCGGTCCGGCCCGGGCCCGGGCGCGAGGCGCCGCCGCCGGGCGAGGGCGCGAAGCCCTCGGTGGAGAACACCGCGGTGCCGACGCGCGCGTGCTCGTCGTCCAGGGCGTACAGATACTCCTGGCTGCGGGCCACGGAGTCGGCGTAGGCCTCGGGGTTCAGATACGGCGCGATGCCCATCGTGGGGCGGTCGCCGCCGTACCGGCCTTGCGGGGTGTGACTGTCCGCGTACGAGCCGTGCGTCTGTGCGACCCCCGTGGCGCGGCTCGTGGCGGCGCGGCCGGCGGCGGAGCGTCGGTGGCGTCCCATGTCCTTGCCTTCCTCGTTCAAGCGGTGTTTCCCCACGGTCGCCGGGGCTAGGGGCGCCTCGCGCCTCCTGCTCCCCCTGGTCGACCGGACTCACCCGATCGAGTGAGTTTCATATGAGATGCATTGGGTGGGGACGGTACCGCATGGCGCAGGGGGAGGAAGTGTCCCGAGAGACTTCGCCCGGTTAGGTTGCACCCATGAGCGAGGATGTTCGACTGGTCGCCTGGGTGCGCGGACACGTCCAGGGCGTGGGATTCCGCTGGTTCACCCGGGCCAAGGCGCTGGAGATCGGCGACCTGAGTGGTTTTGCTCTCAATCTGGCCGATGGACGGGTTCAGGTGGTCGCGGAAGGGGCCCGGGAGCGGTGCGAAGGACTCCTCGGCTGGCTCCTGGGTGACGACACGCCCGGTCGTGTGGACGGCGTCACCGAGATATGGGACACACCGCGCGGCGGCTACGACGGCTTCGCGATCCGCTGAGAGGGGTGCGAGGGGCATCCCCGGCGAGGGGACGGAAGGTGCCGTCGGCGCCCGCCCGGAAGGAAAAGAGGCAGGTGGTTGGCAAGAATCGCTTGCGGTGGGAGGCTCCGCACGCAAGGATGATCGCCACGCCTTCGGGGCCCCGCAGGAGTCGCAGCGCCGCCGTTCCGGCCGCGCGCCACCGGGTTGTCCCCCAATACGGGGCGTGATCGTGTTGACCGTCAAACTTTTTGGTGAGACGCTGAAAGCACCCCGCGCACCTCAGCTGTTTGGCATGGATCAACAGCAGGACGAACAAGATCCCGCCAGGCACCGCGGGTGCGAATCCCTCACGACCCACACCGCTTCGGTCGGTCACTCATTGTGGAGGACCATCCATCATGGCAAAGGCGCTTCTCGGTTACGTCGGCGGCTCCGACCCGCGACTCCTCGCCGAGATGCGACGGCTCCAGCAGCGTGTACAGGATCTGGAATCCGAGCTCGGACGGATCCAGGCCGAGAACGACGCGCTGACGGCTGCCGCTTCTCACGAATCGCTTCTGGAGAGCATCGACGCACGCCAGGCGGAGCCTGCGCTCACCTGATCGCTGCACCGCTGCACAACGGCATCGCAGGGGTCGGGCGGTACATACCAACCGCGTCGGACCGCTAAGTTGTCAAGAGTCTGCAAGGGACGCCTCCCAGGCGTCCCTTCTTTCTTTGCCGCCGCTTCCGTGGCCCCCGCCGTCGGTTCCCCCGTGCACCCCCTCAGTCTCTTAACGGTTGGTGTGCCCTGCGCGTTCAGGGGTGAAACCGCGGGTTCATGGAGTGAGACACCCCCGGAAGGTAGAGTCCAGCGCCGTGCACCTCAAGGCCCTGACCCTCCGGGGGTTCAAGTCGTTCGCCTCGGCGACCACACTCCGGTTCGAACCGGGCATCACCTGCGTCGTCGGGCCGAACGGCTCGGGCAAGTCCAACGTGGTCGACGCGCTCAGCTGGGTCATGGGCGAGCAGGGCGCCAAGTCGCTGCGCGGCGGCAAGATGGAGGACGTCATCTTCGCCGGCACCAGCGGCCGCCCCCCGCTGGGCCGCGCCGAGGTGTCGCTGACCATCGACAACTCCGACGGGGCGCTGCCCATCGAGTACGCCGAGGTCACCATCACGCGGATCATGTTCCGCAACGGCGGCAGCGAGTATCAGATCAACGGCGACACCTGCCGCCTCCTGGACATCCAGGACCTGCTGTCCGACTCCGGCATCGGCCGCGAGATGCACGTCATCGTCGGCCAGGGCCAGCTCGACTCCGTCCTGCACGCCGATCCGATGGGCCGCCGCGCCTTCATCGAGGAGGCCGCGGGCGTCCTCAAGCACCGCAAGCGCAAGGAGAAGGCGCTGCGCAAGCTGGACGCGATGCGGGCCAACCTCGCACGCGTGCAGGACCTCACCGACGAACTACGGCGTCAGCTCAAGCCGCTGGGCCGCCAGGCGGCCGTCGCCCGCCGTGCCGCCGTCATCCAGGCCGACCTGCGCGACGCCCGGCTGCGCCTCCTCGCCGACGACCTCGTACGGCTCCGGGAGGCCCTGCGGACGGAGGTGGCCGACGAGGCCGCCCTCAAGGAGCGCAAGGAGGCCGCCGAGCAGGAGCTGCGCAGGGCGCTGCAGCGCGAGGCCGTCCTGGAGGACGAGGTCCGCCGGCTCACCCCCCGCCTGCAGCGCGCCCAGCAGACCTGGTACGAGCTGTCCCAGCTCGCCGAACGGGTCCGCGGCACGATCTCCCTCGCCGACGCGCGCGTGAAGAGCGCCACCTCCGCGCCCCCCGAGGAGCGGCGCGGCCGCGACCCCGAGGACATGGAGCGCGAGGCCGCCCGGGTCCGTGAGCAGGAGGCCGAGCTGGAGGCCTCCTTGGAGGCGGCCCGGCACGCGCTGGACGACACCGTCGCCCACCGCGCCGACCTGGAGCGGGAGCTCGTGGCCGAGGAACGCCGGCTCAAGGACGTGGCCCGGGCCATCGCCGACCGCCGTGAGGGACTCGCCCGGCTGAACGGGCAGGTCAACGCGGCCCGCTCGCGCGCCGCCTCCGCCCAGGCCGAGATCGACCGCCTGGCCGCCGCCCGCGACGAGGCCCGGGAGCGCGCGGTCGCCGCGCAGGAGGAGTACGAGACGCTGAAGGCGGAGGTGGACGGCCTCGACGCCGACGACCACGAACTGGGGGAGCGGCACGAGACGGCCAGGCGGCGGCTCGTCGAGGCGGAGGCCGGCCTCACCGCGGCCCGCGAGGCCGCCACGGCGGCCGAGCGCAGCCGCGCCGCGACCCAGGCCCGTCGCGATGCACTGGCGCTGGGCCTGCGCCGCAAGGACGGCACCGGCGCGCTGCTCGGCGCGCGGGACCGGCTGAACGGTCTGCTCGGCCCGGCCGCCGAACTGCTCACGGTGACCCCGGGGCACGAGGTCGCCCTCGCGGCGGCCTTCGGGGCGGCGGCCGACGCGATCGCGGTGACCACGCCCGCTTCGGCGGCCGACGCGATCCGCCTGCTGCGCAAGCAGGACGCCGGCCGCGCCGCGCTGCTGCTGAGCGGCGCGGCGGACGATCCGCCCGAGGAGGGGCGCGGCGACGGGCCGCCCCGGGCCGCCGACCTCGTCCGGGGTCCCGCCGAGCTGATGCCCGCCGTGCGTCGGCTGCTGCGGGGGATCGTCGTCGTCGGCACCCTGGAGGACGCCGAGGAACTCGTCTACGGCCGCCCCGAGCTCGTCGCCGTCACGGCCGAGGGCGATCTGCTGGGGGCGCACTTCGCGCACGGCGGGTCGGCCGGGGCGCCCAGTCTGCTGGAGGTGCAGGCCTCGGTCGACGAGGCCGAGGCCGAACTGGACGAGCTGGCGGTGCGGTGCGAGCGGCTGGCGCTGGCGCAGAGCGCGGCGGGGGAGCGGCGCAAGGAGTGCGCGGCGCTCGTCGAGGAGTTGGGGGAGCGGCGGAGAGCGGCCGACCGCGAGAAGTCGGCCGTGGCCCAGCAGCTCGGGCGGCTGGCGGGACAGGCGCGCGGCGCCGCCGGTGAGGCCGAGCGGTCCACGGCGGCCGCGGCGCGGGCGCAGGACGCGCTGGAGCGGGCCGTCGAAGAGGCCGAGGAGCTGGCCGAACGGCTGGCCGTCGCCGAGGAGACGCCGGTCGAGGAGGAGCCCGACACCGCCCTGCGGGACCGGCTCGCCGCCGACGGGGCGAACGCCCGGCAGACCGAGATGGAGGCGCGGCTGCAGGTCCGCACGCACGAGGAGCGGGTCAAGGGGCTCGCGGGGCGGGCCGAATCGCTGGACCGGGCCGCGCGCGCGGAACGCGAGGCACGCGCGCGTGCCGAGCAGCGGCGGGCGCGGCTGCGGCACGAGGCGGCCGTCGCGGAAGCCGTGGCCTCCGGGGCCCGGCAGCTGCTCGCGCACGTCGAGGTGTCCCTCGCACGGGCCGAGGCGGAGCGGGTCGCCGCCGACGCCGCGAAGGCCCGCCGGGAGCAGGAGCTGGCCGGTGCGCGCACCGCGGGACGCGATCTGAAGGCCGAACTCGACAAGTTGACGGATTCGGTTCACCGGGGCGAGGTACTAGGAGCGGAGAAGCGACTGCGGATCGAGCAGTTGGAGACCAAGGCCCTGGAGGAGTTCGGTGTCGAACCGGCGGGGCTCGTGTCGGAGTACGGCCCGCATCAGCTGGTGCCGGCCTCGCCCCCCGCCGAGGGCGAGGAGCTGCCGGAGGACCCGGAGCACCCGCGCAACCGGCCGAGGCCGTTCGTCCGGGCCGAGCAGGAGAAGCGGCTCAGGGCCGCCGAGCGCGCCTACCAGCAGCTCGGCAAGGTCAACCCGCTCGCCCTGGAGGAGTTCTCCGCGCTGGAGGAGCGTCACCAGTTCCTCAGCGAGCAGCTGGAGGACCTGAAGAAGACCCGCACCGACCTGCTGCAGGTGGTCAGGGAGGTCGACGAGCGCGTCGAGCAGGTCTTCAGCGAGGCCTTCCGGGACACCGCCCGCGAGTTCGAGGGCGTGTTCGGCCGACTCTTCCCGGGCGGGGAGGGACGGCTGATCCTGACCGACCCCGACAACATGCTCACCACGGGTGTGGACGTCGAGGCGCGGCCCCCGGGCAAGCGGGTCAAGCGGCTGAGCCTGCTCTCCGGCGGCGAGCGTTCGCTGACGGCCGTGGCCCTGCTGGTGTCGATCTTCAAGGCCCGCCCCAGCCCGTTCTACGTCATGGACGAGGTCGAGGCGGCTCTCGACGACACGAACCTGCAGCGGCTGATCCGGATCATGCAGGAGCTGCAGGAGGCCTCGCAGCTGATCGTGATCACGCACCAGAAGCGCACGATGGAGGTCGCCGACGCGCTGTACGGCGTGTCCATGCAAGGTGACGGCGTGTCGAAGGTGATCAGTCAGCGGCTGCGCTGACGACGAGCCGGAGAGTCGGCCGAGGAGCCGTTCCCGCGGCCGCGAGCGCAGGCCGTGACGTCACGCTGCCTTCAAGAGGTGAACGCATGTCACTGGATCTTGTCTCAGTTCTCACATTTTTCCGCGTTTGATTTTGAAACTTGAAGGCATAAGGTCAGGAACGTTGGATTTACCTTCAGGTGCCACCTACCTGGGGGGCTGACCACACCGGCGACGTTGCCGGTGGCCCGAGGAGTTCACGTGACCAGCACAGCGCAGGCACCCCAGTCAGGAGCCCGGACGGCTCACCCCGATCATCTCGGGCATGTCATCTTCATCGCCGCGGCGGCCGCGATGGGCGGCTTCCTCTTCGGCTACGACAGCTCCGTGATCAACGGCGCCGTCGAGGCCATCCGGGACCGCTACGACGTGGGTCCGGCGGCCCTGGCCCAGGTCATCGCCATCGCCCTGATCGGCTGCGCCATCGGCGCCGCCACCGCCGGCCGGATGGCGGACCGCATCGGCCGCATCCGGGTCATGCAGATCGCCGCCGTGCTGTTCACGGTCAGCGCCGTCGGCTCGGCCCTGCCCTTCGCGCTGTGGGACTTCGCCATGTGGCGGGTCGTCGGCGGCTTCGCCATCGGCATGGCCTCCGTCATCGGCCCCGCCTACATCGCCGAGGTCGCCCCGCCGGCCTACCGCGGCCGGCTCGGATCCTTCCAGCAGGCCGCGATCGTCATCGGCATCGCGATCTCGCAGCTGGTCAACTGGGGTCTGCTCAACGCGGCGGGCGGCGACCAGCGCGGCGAGCTCATGGGCCTGGAAGCCTGGCAGGTCATGCTCGGCGTGATGGTCGTCCCGGCCGTCCTGTACGGCCTGCTCTCCTTCGCCATCCCGGAGTCCCCGCGCTTCCTGATCTCCGTCGGCAGGCGCGAGCGGGCCCGCGACATCCTGGAAGAGGTCGAGGGCGACAAGATCGATCTGGACGCCCGCGTGGCCGAGATCGAGCACGCGATGAAGAGCGAGCACAGGTCCACCTTCAAGGACCTGCTCGGCGGCTCCTTCTTCTTCCTGCCGATCGTCTGGATCGGCATCGGCCTGTCGGTCTTCCAGCAGTTCGTCGGCATCAACGTCGCGTTCTACTACTCCTCGACGCTGTGGCAGTCGGTCGGCGTCGACCCGACGGACTCGTTCTTCTACTCCTTCACGACGTCGATCATCAACATCATCGGCACCGTGATCGCCATGATCTTCGTGGACCGCGTCGGCCGCCGGCCGCTCGCCCTCATCGGCTCCGTCGGCATGGTCGTCGGCCTGGCCCTGGAGGCCTGGGCGTTCTCCTTCGACCTCGTCGACGGCAAGCTCCCGGCCACCCAGGGCTGGATCGCCCTGATCGCCGCCCATGTGTTCGTCCTCTTCTTCGCCCTGTCCTGGGGCGTCGTCGTCTGGGTCTTCCTCGGCGAGATGTTCCCCAACCGGATCCGTGCCGCCGCCCTGGGCGTGGCCGCCTCGGCGCAGTGGATCGCCAACTGGGCCATCACCGCGAGCTTCCCGTCGCTGGCCGACTGGAACCTCTCCGCGACCTACGTGATCTACACGGTCTTCGCCGCGCTCTCCATCCCGTTCGTCCTGAAGTACGTCAAGGAGACGAAGGGCAAGTCGCTGGAGGAGATGGGCTGAGCCACGCGGCAGGGCCGAGTCGTGCGACGAGGCCCACCAGCCCCCTGAACTCGAGGAGCGGGGCCGAGTCCCCGCCGCCCGCTCCTCGACACCCGTAGGAACGCGCTGCCCCGGCTCACCCCCCGAGCCGGGGCAGCACGCGTTCGCAGAACAGCCGCAGACTGCGCCACCCCTCGGCCACCGGCATCCCGCCCGCCAGCGGATGCAGGACGAGGTTGTCGAGCTCCTGGGCCACGCACTCGTCCGGCGTGAGGATCCGGTACACGCCCTCGTCCCGGAGCTCGTCGACCGTGAGCGCCCCCGACCGCACCGCCGAGCGGATGTCCCCGGACTGCCAGGACGCGTAGGTGCGGGCCTCGTGCAGGAAGTGCTCGCCGTGCTCCGCCCAGGCCCGGTCCGGATCCTCGGCCAGGTGCAGCAGCGGGGTCTCGGCGCCGGGCATCATCGTCCACCCCTGAGTGCCGTACTCCACCAGCCGCTCCTTGTAGTACGCCTCCAGCTCCGGCAGGTGTGCGCTGGGGAAGAAGGGCAGACCGAGGCGGGCGGCCCGGCGGGCGGCGGCCTGCGAGGATCCGCCGACCAGCAGCAGCGGGTGCGGCGCGGTCCCCGGGCGCGGGGTGACCCGTACCGTGCGGCCGCGGTACTCGAACTCCTCGCCGGTCCAGGCCCGCAGCACGGTCTCCAGCAACTCGTCCTGGAGCCGGCCCCGGCGCTTCCACTCCACGCCGGCCCGGGCGTACTCCTCGGGCCGGTAACCGATCCCGGCGACGGTGACCAGCCGGCCGCCGCTCAACAGGTCCAGCACCGCGATGTCCTCGGCGAGCCGCAGCGGGTCGTGCAGCGGGCCGATGACGGCGGAGACGGTCACCGCCAGCCGCCGGGTCGCCCCGAGCACCGCGCCCGCGAAGGTGAACGGCGACGGCAGCCAGTTGTTCTCGACGCCGTGATGCTCCTCGGTCTGCACGGTCGTCACCCCGTGCTCGTCCGCGTAGGCGGCCATCTCCAGCGCCGCCCGGTACCGGACGCCCAGCTCGGCGGGGGTCGCACCGGGCGCGACGAGATTGAAACGGACGACGGTGACGGGCATGCGGACCCCCTTCGGCGGATGTGGAGGGACGGTAACTGACGATGCGTCAGATAGCCATGCCCGGGGGCCCGCAGGGCGTATGCCTGCTCGCGGACTTCCCGCCGACCGCTCGGCAGGCGGCGCATGCGCCAGGATTGTTCCGCACGCCCCTTCGAATCGGCTGTCGTCGCCTACAAGTCGGACGACCTCACGCCAGGAGACGCCCGATGACGTACGTAGACCCCGAGACCCGGGCCAAGGCCGCCGCATACGGTCACCCGTTCGCTTCGGAGGAGATCATCGCCGCTGGGCACGACCTGGCAGCCCGAGTCTGCCGAGAGCTCCAGCGGGCCGGTCTCCCCGCTCATGTCCGGCGTCCGCAGGAGCCGAGCCGTCCCGGCGCTTCGGTGGAGGTCGAGAACCAGGGTGAACACGCCGGAGGCCTCCATGTCCGATGGAGCGCCCCGGAACTGGGCGTGGCCGGTCTGCGGGCGGCGGCAGAACGGCAGGACCCGGCCGCGCCGGAGTGGAAGCGCTATGGCGAGGTCGTCGTGCTCATGCAGACGGCACTGATCGGGGTCCTGCGGCTGGCCGGCTTCTCCGTCGTGCCGGCCGAGGAGGTCGACGACCTCGCCGAGGGCGATGTGTACGTCCACGCCCACAGGCCCTCGTGAGGTGGCGGCCGCCGGGGCCGCCGATGACGAGGGTGCGGGTCCGGCGAGTGGGGCGCCTCGGGAGGCGGTGCGGAGGTGAGGACGGGGGCGAGGACCGACGCCGGTGACGGTCGCGCCGGGCGCCTCCACGCCGACCACGTCCGGGGGGTCGGTCGGGAGTCGTGATCGGGGCACGGGTGACCGGGTCGCCGTCCGTCCCGGCGTGGAGGGGTCGCGCATACTGGGTGCGTTATGGAAACCGTCATCCTTGCTGTAGTCATCGCCGTGGTCGTGCTCGCGGTGCTCGGCGGGCTCGTCGTCGGCAGTCGACGGCAGAAGTCGCTGCCCCCGCCGCCCCCCACCACGCCCGACATCACCGCCCCGCCGACCGAGCCGCACGTCGGCGACGAGGCCGAGACGCCGCGCGACGAACCGCGCCGCACGATCGAGGAGGTGGACCTCCCCGGCGGCGGCGCGACCGGCACCGCCGTCGAGGAACCGCCCGCTCCCGAGGTCCCCGCACTCGAGATCCCGGAGCCGACAGAGGGCCGGCTGATCCGCCTTCGCGCCCGGCTCTCCCGCTCGCAGAACGCCCTCGGCAAGGGGCTGCTCACGCTGCTGTCGCGCGAGCACCTCGACGAGGACACCTGGGAGGAGATCGAGGACACCCTGCTCACCGCCGACGTCGGCGTGCAGCCCACCCAGGAACTCGTCGAGCGGCTGCGCGAGCGGGTGCGGGTGCTCGGCACCCGCACCCCGGAGGAACTGCGCGCCCTGCTGCGCGACGAACTCCTCAAGCTGGTCGGCACGGACGTCGACCGGACGGTGAAGACCGAGCCCGCGGACCGCAAGCCGGGCATCGTGATGGTCGTGGGGGTCAACGGCACCGGCAAGACCACCACCACCGGCAAGCTCGCGCGCGTGCTCGTCGCCGACGGGCGCACCGTCGTGCTGGGCGCGGCCGACACCTTCCGCGCCGCCGCCGCCGACCAGCTCCAGACCTGGGGCGAGCGCGTCGGCGCCCACACCGTGCGCGGCCCCGAGGCCGGCGACCCCGCCTCCGTCGCGTTCGACGCGGTGAAGGAGGGCAAGGAGATGGGGGTCGACGTCGTCCTCATCGACACGGCCGGCCGGCTGCACACCAAGACCGGCCTCATGGACGAGCTCGGCAAGGTCAAGCGGGTCGTCGAGAAGCACGCGCCACTCGACGAGGTGCTGCTCGTCCTCGACGCCACCACCGGGCAGAACGGCCTCGTCCAGGCCCGTGTCTTCGCCGAGGTCGTGGACATCACCGGCATCGTGCTGACCAAGCTGGACGGCACGGCCAAGGGCGGCATCGTGGTCGCGGTCCAGCGCGAGCTGGGCGTCCCGGTCAAGCTGGTGGGGCTCGGCGAGGGCGCCGACGACCTGGCGCCGTTCGAGCCGGAGGCGTTCGTCGACGCCCTCATCGGCGACTGAGAAGCCCGAGGAGTCCGAGGAGTCCGAGGAGTCCGACGAGCCCGGCGAGTCGGAGAAGTCCAGGAGCGCGAGGGGCCGAGCGAACGTCGGCCGCCCCTCGCCCGGCCGCGAGAAGCGCCCGCTTCCAGGTGCAGTGGGAGCGGGCGCTTCGCCGTGTACGCCGCCGCACGCGTCACACGCGGTGCGCCCGTCGTGCTCGCGCACGCGCCGTACGGTTCGCGCGGCCGGACGCGGCGTACCGCTCGTGCGGCGGCCCCGCCTCAGGCGCGTGAGCGGTGGGCCAGGTAGGCCAGGGTGCCCAGCAGCAGCCGCGCCTCCGGCGGGCGGGTGGCCGAGTCCAGCGCGGGCGGGCGCAGCCAGCGTGCCGGGCCGAGGCCGCCGCGGTCGCTGGGCGGGGCCGTGATGTGGGTGCCGGGACCGAGGCCGCGCAGGTCGAGGGCGGTCGGGTCGTCCCAGCCCATGCGGTAGAGCAGGCCGGGCAGCTCCGCTGCGGCTCCGGGGGCGACGAAGAACTGGGCGCGTCCCTGCGGGACGGCGACGACCGGGCCGAGGGGCAGCCCCATGCGTTCCAGGCGGACCAGGGCGCGACGCCCCGCGTGCACGGCGACGTCGATCACGTCGAACGCGCGCCCCACCGGCAGCATGATCGCGGCACCCGGGAACTCCGACCAGGTCCGGCTCACGTCGTCGAGGGTGGCTCCGGCGGGGACCCGGGGGGCGAACTTCAGGGGGTGCGCGCCCGGCGCGCGGCAGTCGGCGCGCCCGCAGGAGCAGACGCCCGCCGCGGCCCGTGCGCCCGGCACCGCGTCCCAGCCCCACAGTCCCGTGAACTCGGCCACGGCGGTGCACTCGGACGAGCGACCGCGCCTGCGCGCACCGGATCGGATCTCGCGAATGCCGCCGATCGTGAAGCCCATGCCCCCTCCAACGGGTCCGACTGCCCCCTCCAACAGGTCCCGCGCACCGATGGTTACGCAACGGGCCCGTGCCGTGACTCTGTGTGCTTTCGCTTTCCCCGTGGGCCGTATGATCCAGGCCGCGCGCTGAAGCACCCTCGGTGGTGTGCCCGACGGTGCGCGCCCCTGAGTGCGCCGCTCCGCTGCTTCCGGCCGTCCTGTGTCAAGTGAATCGCGGACCGGCTACCGGGAGTTCGTTCGAAGGGGTGGCGAATGGTGGCGATTCCGGGATCGCCGTGGCTGGAGCGTGATCGTAGGACTACTTTGAGTGTGCGGGTCATGGAGGCACATGCGCTTGTGGGTATGCCGGAGGCAAGTCGCCTTTCCGTTCGAAGGGTGACAAGTGCCCTACGGCGGGCCGTATTTACCGGCATTCTGATAGGGCTTGGCGCACTCGGTGACAAGTGGTCTCACGAATGGGGGCGTTCCAGTGAGCGGCAACGGCGGAAGCGGAACCAACGCTGCGGGCGCGGACAAGCGCCCGAACGAGCTGCTCACTTCCTGGTTCGTGCGCAGCGGCTGGTCGAAGGGCGAACTGGCCCGTCAAGTGAACCGCCGCGCGCGCCAGTTGGGGGCCAATCACATTTCCACGGACACCTCCCGGGTGCGCCGCTGGCTGGACGGCGAGAACCCCCGCGAGCCCATCCCCAGGATCCTGTCCGAGCTGTTCTCCGAACGGTTCGGCTGCGTCGTCTCCGTCGAGGACCTCGGACTGCGCGCCGCCCGCCAGGCGCCCTCCGTGACCGGCGTCGACCTCCCGTGGACGGCCCCGCAGACGGTGGCCCAGCTCAGCGAGTTCTCGCGCAGCGACCTGATGCTGGCCCGGCGCGGCTTCCTCGGGACCTCGCTCGCCCTGTGCGCGGGACCGTCCCTCATCGAGCCCATGCAGCGCTGGCTCGTCCCCTCGCCGCCCGCCCAGCCCGAGGAACCCGGCTCGATGCCGACCAGCCGGGCCCGCGGCCGGCTCTCCCGGCCCGAGCTGGAACTGCTGGAGTCCACCACCGTGATGTTCCGGCAGTGGGACGCCCAGTGCGGCGGCGGTCTGCGGCGCAAGGCGGTCGTCGGGCAGCTGCACGAGGTGACCGACCTGCTCCAGGAGCCCCAGCCCGAGGCCACCGCGAAGAAGCTGTTCAAGGTCGCCGCCGAACTGGCGGAGCTGGCCGGCTGGATGTCCTACGACGTGGGCCTGCAGCCGACCGCGCAGAAGTACTTCGTCCTCGCCCTGCACGCCGCCAAGGAGGCCGGCGACCGGCCGCTCGGCAGTTACGTGCTGTCCAGCATGAGCCGCCAGATGATCCACCTCGGCCGGCCCGAGGACGCCCTGGAGCTGATCCACCTCGCGCAGTACGGCAGCCGGGACTGCGCCGGTCCGCGCACCCAGTCCATGCTGTATGCGATGGAGGCCCGCGCCTACGCCAACATGGGGCAGCCCGGGCGGTGCAAACGGGCGGTGCGGATGGCCGAGGACACCTTCGCCGAGGCCGACGAGTGGGACGAGCCGGACCCGGACTGGATCCGCTTCTTCTCCGAGGCCGAGCTGTACGGCGAGAACAGTCACTCCTTCCGCGACCTCGCCTATGTCGCCGGGCGCAGCCCCGCGTACGCCTCGCTGGCCGAGCCCCTGATGCGCAGGGCCGTCGAGCTGTTCGCGGGCGACCGCGACCACCAGCGGTCCTATGTGCTGAACCTGATCGGCATGGCCACCGTCCATCTGCTGCAGCGTGAGCCCGAGCACAGCGCCACCCTCGCCACCCAGGCCATGCAGGAGGCGAAGAAGGTGCGCTCCGAGCGCGTCAACACCCGTATCCGCAAGACCGTCGACAGCGCCGTACGCGATTTCGGGGATCTCTCCGAGGTCGTGGACCTCACCGAACGGCTCACCATCGAGCTCCCGGAGACCGCCGAAGCGGTCTGACGCGCGCGGCAGACCCCCAGTGCCCCGGCCGCGGCCGGCCCTCCCGAACAGCCCGACTCGGCTCCCCCGTGCCAGGTCATCGGAAGGCCGACCGCGGCCGGTTCTCTCTCCTGCGACGAACGTTGCGCCACGATAACGATCCGCTCGCCGGACATCAGCCAGTTCATCGAGGCGTAACGCACGAGGCGGCTTCGTCACGACGGTGAAACAACGAGGGGCTTCCACCGAAACGGCACTGCGCGAATCTCATGGCGCATAACCGGCCCACCCCTCACGAACCCGCTCTGGCTTCGCCCGCACGGGGCCGTACCTACGACGAGGAGACGCCGATGGCAGCAGCCATCACGCTTGCCGCGGAGGCACCCAAGCTGTCCTCCGCGAACACAGGCTTCATGCTCATCTGTTCCGCCCTGGTGCTGATCATGACCCCGGGCCTCGCCTTCTTCTACGGCGGCATGGTCCGCGTCAAGAGCACGCTGAACATGCTGATGATGAGCTTCATCAGCATCGGGATCGTCACCATCCTGTGGGTGCTGTACGGCTTCTCGCTCGCCTTCGGCACCGACTCCGGCAGCCTCATCGGCTGGAACTCCGACTGGGTGGGTCTCAGCAACATCGGCCTGACGCAGCTGTGGGACGGCTACACCATCCCGATCTTCGTCTTCATGGTCTTCCAGATGATGTTCGCCATCATCACGCCCGCACTGATCAGCGGTGCGCTCGCGGACCGTGTGAAGTTCTCCGCCTGGGCGCTGTTCGTCGCCCTGTGGGCCACGGTCGTCTACTTCCCGGTCGCGCACTGGGTGTGGGGCGCCGGCGGCTGGGCGTTCGAGCTGGGCGTCATCGACTTCGCGGGCGGCACGGCGGTCCACATCAACGCCGGCGCCGCGGCCCTCGGCGTGATCCTCGTCATCGGCAAACGCGTCGGGTTCAAGAAGGACCCCATGCGCCCGCACAGCCTGCCGCTGGTCATGCTCGGCGCCGGTCTGCTGTGGTTCGGCTGGTTCGGCTTCAACGCCGGCTCGTGGCTCGGCAACGACGACGGCGTCGGCGCGCTGATGTTCGTCAACACGCAGGTCGCCACCGCCGCCGCCATGCTGGCCTGGCTCGCCTACGAGAAGATCCGCCACGGCGCGTTCACCACGCTGGGCGCCGCCTCCGGCGCGGTCGCCGGCCTGGTCGCCATCACCCCCTCGGGCGGTGCGGTCTCCCCGCTCGGCGCGATCGCCGTCGGCGCCATCGCCGGTCTGCTGTGCGCCATGGCCGTCGGCCTGAAGTACCGGTTCGGCTACGACGACTCGCTCGACGTCGTCGGCGTCCACCTCGTCGGCGGTATCGCCGGCTCCCTGCTGATCGGCTTCTTCGCCACCGGCAAGGGCCAGTCCACCGCGACCGGCGTCTTCTACGGCGACCACTCCTTCGACCAGCTGTGGAAGCAGTGCGCGGGCGTCTTCGCGGTCCTCGCCTACTCGCTGGTGGTCTCCGCGATCCTCGCCTTCCTCCTCGACAAGACCATCGGCATGCGGGTCTCCGAGGACGACGAGATCGCCGGCATCGACCAGGCCGAGCACGCCGAGACCGCATACGACTTCAGCGGGGCCGGCGGTGGCGCCGCCCGCACGACCGCCCTCCCGACCGCGGTCGCCGGAGCGAGCAAGAAGGTGGACGCATGAAGCTCATCACCGCCGTCGTCAAGCCCCACCGGCTCGATGAGATCAAGGAAGCCCTGCAGGCCTTCGGGGTGCACGGTCTGACGGTCACCGAGGCCAGCGGCTACGGTCGTCAGCGGGGCCACACCGAGGTCTACCGTGGAGCCGAGTACACCGTCGACCTGGTGCCCAAGATCCGCATCGAGGTGCTGGCCGAGGACGACGACGCCGAGCAGCTGATCGACGTCATCGTCAAGGCGGCCCGCACCGGCAAGATCGGCGACGGCAAGGTCTGGTCCCTCCCGGTCGAGACGGCCGTTCGGGTCCGCACCGGCGAGCGCGGCCCGGACGCGCTCTGACGCAGAACAGAACAGGAGTCGCTGGGTGACGAGTACGGACGTGCGCAAGGATGCAGAGGACTCGGGACCCAGCGGCTACGCGGCGGCCCGGCTGCGCCTCCTCACCGAGGGGGCGCGGTCCGGGCCGCCGCGCCGTGCGGCCCTCGCCGAACTGACCGACGAGTGGCTGGCCGGGCTGTTCGCCGCCGGCGCCGAGGACCTGAAGGGCGTGTCCCTGGTCGCCGTCGGCGGCTACGGCCGCGGCGAACTCTCCCCGCGCAGCGACCTCGACCTCCTGCTGCTGCACGACGGCGCCGACGCCAAGGCGGTCGCGGCCCTCGCCGACCGCCTGTGGTACCCCGTGTGGGATCTGGGCCTCGCCCTCGACCACTCGGTGCGCACCCCGGCGGAGGCCCGCAAAACGGCCGGGGAGGACCTCAAGGTCCAGCTCGGCCTGCTGGACGCCCGCCACCTCGCCGGCGACTCGGGCCTCACCGCCGGGCTGCGGACGTCGGTCCTCGCCGACTGGCGCAACCAGGCCCCCAAGCGGCTGCCCGAGCTCCAGGAACTCTGCGCCGAGCGCGCCGAACGCCAGGGCGAGCTGCAGTACCTGCTGGAACCCGACCTCAAGGAGGCGCGCGGCGGACTGCGGGACGCCACCGCGCTGCGCGCCGTCGCCGCCTCCTGGCTGGCCGACGCGCCCCGCGAGGGCCTCGACGGCGCCCGCCGCCGGCTCCTCGACGTGCGCGACGCCCTGCACCTGGCGACCGGCCGCGCGACGGACCGGCTCGCCCTCCAGGAGCAGGACCAGGTCGCGGCCGAGCTGGGCCTGCTGGACGCGGACACGCTGCTGCGGCAGGTGTACGAGGCGGCCCGCGTCATCTCCTACGCGAGCGACGTCACCTGGCGCGAAGTCGGGCGCGTGCTGCGGTCGCGCTCCGTGCGGCCCAGGCTGCGCGCGATGCTCGGGGGCGGCAAGCCCGCGCCCGAGCGCTCTCCGCTGGCCGAAGGCGTCGTGGAGCAGGACGGGGAGGTCGGGCTCGCCCGTGCCGCACGCCCCGAACGCGACCCCGTGCTGCCGCTGCGCGCCGCGGCCGCCGCCGCCCAGGCCGGCCTCCCGCTCTCCCTGCACGCCGTACGCCGCCTCGCCGCCACCGTGCGCCCGCTGCCCACGCCCTGGCCCGCCGAGGCCCGCGAACAGCTGGTCACCCTGCTCGGCTCCGGCCAGCCCACGATCGAGGTCTGGGAGGCGCTGGAGGCCGAGGGCCTGGTCACACAGCTGCTGCCCGACTGGGAGCGGGTGCGCTGCCGGCCACAGCGCAACGCCGTGCACATCTGGACCGTCGACCGGCACCTCATCGAGACCGCCGTGCGCGCCTCCGAGTTCACCCGCCGCGTCAGCCGCCCCGACCTCCTCCTGGTCGCCGCCCTGCTGCACGACATCGGCAAGGGCTGGCCCGGCGACCACTCGGTCGCGGGCGAGATCATCGCCAAGGACGTCGCGGCCCGCATCGGCTTCGACCGCGCCGACGTCGCCGTCCTCTCCGCGCTCGTACGCCACCACCTGCTGCTGATCGAGACCGCCACCCGGCGCGACCTGGAGGACCCGGCCACGGTCCGCTCGGTCGCCGAGGCGGTCGGCTCGCACAGCACCCTGGAGCTGCTGCACGCGCTCACCGAGGCGGACGCGCTCGCCACCGGACCCGCCGCCTGGTCCTCCTGGCGGGGTTCGCTCGTGGCGGACCTGGTCAGGCGGGTCGCGGCGGTGCTCGCCGGGGACGCCCCCGAGGAGCCCGACGCGAGCGCGCCCACCGCCGAGCAGGAGCGGCTCGCCATCGAGGCCGTCGCCACCGGCAGCCCGGTGCTGTCCCTGCGCGCCCAGACCGAGCCGCCCACGGAGGAGCAGCTCGCCGGCGACCCCGAGCCGCTCGGCGTGGAGCTGCTCATCGCGGTGCCCGACCAGGCGGGCGTGCTGCCCGCGGTGGCCGGGGTGCTCGCCGTGCACCGGCTGACCGTCCGCACGGCCGAGCTGCGCGCCCTGGACCTGCCGGCCGGGGTCGAGGGCTCCGTCCTGCTGCTGAACTGGCGGGTCGCCGCCGAGTACGGCTCGCTGCCCCAGGCAGCCCGGCTGCGCGCCGACCTCGTACGCGCCCTGGACGGCTCGCTGGACATCGCCGGCCGGCTCGCGGAACGCGACGCCGCCTACCCCCGCCGCCGGGGCGTGGTCGCGCCGCCGCCGCGCGTGACGGTGGCCCCGGCCGCCTCCCGGCACGCCACGGTCATCGAGGTGCGCGCCCAGGACGCGCCGGGCCTGCTGTTCCGGATCGGCCGGGCCCTGGAGGACGAGGGCCTGCGCGTGCGCAGCATGCACGTCTCCACCCTGGGCGCGAACGCCGTGGACGCCTTCTACGTCACCGGAGCCGACGGCTCGCCCCTGCCCGGCGACGAGGCCGCCTCCGTCACCCGCAAGCTGGAGGAGACGCTGCGCGCGTGAGCGCGGCCGCGCGAGACATCCGTCCAGTCCGCTGAATACAGCAGGCGGGGACGAAGGCCTTGCGCGGCCGGATACCCTGGAAGACGCTCAGACTGCCCCCGACTCCGAGGACCGACGCCGCCGTGTTCGATACTCTCTCCGATCGCCTTTCAGCGACCTTCAAGAACTTGCGCGGCAAGGGGCGCCTGAGCGAAGCGGACATCGACGCCACGGCGCGCGAGATCCGCATCGCACTCCTCGAAGCCGACGTCGCTCTGCCGGTCGTCCGCACGTTCATCAAGAACGTCAAGGAGCGGGCCCTCGGCGCCGAGGTGTCCAAGGCGCTGAACCCCGCCCAGCAGGTCCTGAAGATCGTCAACGACGAACTCGTCACGATCCTCGGCGGCGAGACCCGCCGCCTGCGCTTCGCCAAGCAGCCGCCCACCGTGATCATGCTGGCCGGTCTGCAGGGCGCCGGCAAGACCACCCTCGCGGGCAAGCTCGGCCGCTGGCTGAAGGAGCAGGGCCACTCGCCGCTGCTCGTCGCCTGCGACCTCCAGCGCCCCAACGCCGTCAACCAGCTCAGCGTCGTCGCCGAGCGGGCCGGCGTGGCCGTGTACGCCCCGCAGCCGGGCAACGGCGTGGGCGACCCGGTCCAGGTCGCCAAGGACTCCATCGAGTTCGCCAAGTCCAAGGTCCACGACATCGTGATCGTGGACACCGCCGGCCGCCTCGGCATCGACGCCGAGCTGATGCGCCAGGCCGCGGACATCCGCGACGCCGTCTCGCCCGACGAGATCCTCTTCGTCGTCGACGCGATGATCGGTCAGGACGCGGTCAACACCGCCGAGGCCTTCCGCGACGGCGTGGGCTTCGACGGCGTCGTGCTGTCGAAGCTCGACGGCGACGCCCGCGGCGGCGCCGCCCTGTCGATCGCCTCGGTGACCGGCAAGCCGATCATGTTCGCCTCGAACGGCGAGAAGCTCGACGAGTTCGACGCCTTCCACCCTGACCGGATGGCCTCCCGCATCCTCGACATGGGTGACCTCCTCACCCTGATCGAGCAGGCGGAGAAGACGTTCAGCCAGGAAGAGGCCGAGAAGATGGCCTCCAAGCTGGCGTCCAAGAAGGGCCAGGACTTCACCCTGGACGACTTCCTGGCCCAGATGGAGCAGGTCAGGAAGATGGGCAGCATCTCCAAGCTGCTCGGCATGCTGCCCGGCATGGGTCAGATCAAGGACCAGATCGCCAACCTCGACGAGCGGGACGTCGACCGCACGGCCGCGATCATCAAGTCGATGACCCCGGGCGAGCGCCAGGACCCGACCATCATCAACGGCTCGCGCCGCGCCCGCATCGCCAAGGGCTCGGGCGTCGAGGTCAGCGCCGTGAAGGGCCTGGTCGAACGCTTCTTCGAGGCCCGCAAGATGATGTCCCGGATGGCGCAGGGCGGCGGCATGCCGGGAATGCCGGGGATGCCGGGCATGGGCGGCGGCGCCGGCCGGACGAAGAAGCAGCCGAAGCAGGCCAAGGGCAAGCAGCGCTCCGGAAACCCGATGAAGCGCAAGCAGCAGGAGCTGGAGGCGGCCCGGCGCCGTGAGGCGCAGGCCCAGGGCGGCAACGCGCTCGGGCTGCCGCAGCAGGGCGCCCAGGACTTCGAGCTGCCGGACGAGTTCAAGAAGTTCATGGGCTGAGTCCGGCAGGGCTCCACAGTCGTCGAGGGCGCTCTCCCGAGCCGGGGGCGCCCTCAGCGCATGCCGTGCCCGGGGCTCTGTCGTAACGTCCAGATATGAGCAATGCCGCTCCGGCGCGTAAGACTCCCGAGCAGCCATGGCGCACCGAGGGCACCCCGGACGACGGAACGCGCCCCCCGGACGGCAGGAGGATGCGCGGCCGCTGGTGGGGGCTGGCCGTCACCGCCGTGATCGTCTTCCTGCTGGTGTACATCGGCCTGAACTACCTCGGCGGCGGAGACGAGCCGACGATCTCCTACACGGAGTTCAGCAGACAGGTCGACGCGGGCAACGTCGACACGATCTACTCCAAGGGCGATGCCATCCAGGGCCGGCTCAAGAAGGCCCGTGACGACCCCGAAGGCGGCGGCCGGTACACCGAGTTCAAGACCCAGCGCCCGGCCTTCGCGGACGACGATCTGTGGCGGAGCCTGGACCGCGAACACGTCACGGTCACCGCCCGGCCCGTCGTCCAGCAGCGCAGCCTGGTGTCCAACCTGCTGCTCTCGCTGGTGCCGATCGTGCTGCTGGCGGCCGTGTGGATCTTCTTCGCCCGGCGCTTCGGCGGCGGTCCGGGCGGTGCGGGCGGCATGCTCGGGCGCAAGACGCCGCCCAGGCCGGTGGATCTGCGGCCCGGCGCCCGGCGCACCACCTTCGCCGACGTGGCCGGCATCGACGAGGTCAAGGGCGAGCTGGACGACGTCGTCGACTTCCTCGAACACCCCGAGCTGTACCGTCGGATGGGCGCGAAGATGCCCCGCGGGGTGCTGCTCGCCGGCTCGCCGGGCACCGGCAAGACCCTGCTGGCCCGCGCGGTCGCGGGCGAGGCCGGCGTGCCGTTCTTCTCCGCCTCGGCCTCCGAGTTCATCGAGATGATCGTCGGGGTCGGCGCGTCCCGGGTCCGCGAGCTGTTCGCCGAGGCCCGCAAGGTGGCGCCGTCGATCATCTTCATCGACGAGATCGACACCATCGGGCGGGCCCGCAGCGGCGGCGCCTCGGTGAGCGGTCACGACGAGCGCGAGCAGACGCTGAACCAGATCCTCACCGAGATGGACGGCTTCACCGGCTCCGAGGGCGTCGTCGTCATCGCGGCGACCAACCGCGCCGACATCCTCGACCCCGCGCTGACCCGGCCCGGCCGCTTCGACCGGGTGGTCAGCGTCTCCCCGCCGGACCGCGGCGGACGCGAGGCGATCCTCGCCATCCACACCCGCGAGATCCCGCTCGCGCCCGACGTGGACCTGACCCGGGTGGCCCGCACGACCCCCGGCATGACGGGAGCGGATCTGGCCAACCTCGCCAACGAGGCCGCGCTGCTCGCGGTGAAGCGCAAACAGGAGCAGGTGACCCAGGCCGACCTGTCCGAGGCGCTGGAGAAGGTGCAGCTGGGCGCCGAGCGCACGCTGATCATGCCGGAGGAGGACCGCCGGCGCACCGCCTTCCACGAGAGCGGCCACGCTCTCCTCGGCATGCTGCAGCCCGGCGCCGACCCGGTCCGCAAGGTCACCATCGTGCCGCGCGGCCGCGCCCTGGGGGTGACCATGTCGACCCCGGAGGTGGAGCGGTACGCGCTCTCCGAGGATTACCTGCGCGGCCGGATCATCGGCGCCCTCGGCGGCATGGCGGCCGAGCAGGTCGTCTACGGCGTCGTCACGACCGGCGCCGAGAACGACCTGGAGCAGGTCAGCAACATCGCGCGCGGGATGGTCGCGCGGTGGGGCATGAGCGAACGGGTGGGCCGCCTCTCCGCCCTCCCCGGCGACGCCCAGCAGGCCTACGGCCTCGCCGCCGCCCCGGCGACCCTCGACGCCATCGACCACGAGATGCGCCGCATCGTCGACGAGTGCTACGACGAGGCCTGCCGCAAACTCCGCGAGCACCGCGCCCAGCTGGACGCCCTCGCCCTGGCACTGCTGGAACAGGAGACGCTGGAGGAGGCGGACGCGTACCGGATCGCGGGCGTCACCCGGCGGTCGGCCAGGACCGGCGAGGACGCCTGACGGGCCCGGCCCCGCGAGGCCGGGACCGGGCGGGTCGGCGCGTCACGAAGTGCGGGCGCGTCAGGGAGTGCGGGCGATCAGGTACCGGAACACGTTCGGCATCCACACCGTCCCGTCCGACCGCCGGTAGGGGTGCAGCGCCTCCGTCAGCTCCTTGTCGACCTGCGCCTGGTCCGTCGCCGCCACCGCCGCGTCGAACAGTCCCGTGGACAGCAGCCCCCTGAGGGCGCTGTGCAGGTCGGCGTACCCGAACGGACAGGCCACCCGACCCGATCCGTCCGGCCGCAGACCGGCCCGCCGGGCGACCTCCTCCAGGTCGTCGCGCACGGCCGGACGTAACCGCACCGTGCCGCGGTCCTGGTCCGCCAGCTTCGCCGCGACCCGCAGCACCGCCGTGGTGGCGCAGCGCTCGGGCGGGCCCCAGCCCACCAGCACCACGGGCGCGCCACGCCGGGCGAGCGGCGTCGCGGCCGCCAGCGACGCGGTCAGTTCCTCCGTGTCGCCCGCCACGCGTCCGATCGGCTCGAACGCCGTCACCACGGTGTACGCGGACGTTCGTCCGCCCGGCCGTTCCATGGGCAGCCGGTCGGTGAGCCGGACGTCCACCCGCGCGCGGGCCCCCCGGCTCTCCCCGAGCAGCCGCTCGCGGGCGAGGGCCAGCCGCGCGGGGGAGGAGGACTCGACCCCGGTGAGCGCCGCGCCCCGGGAGGCCGCCATCACCAGGGCGAGCCCGGAGCCGCAGCCGAGGGAGAGGAGCCGGGTGCCGGGCCCCGTCTCCAGCCGCTCGTGGACGGCCTCGTAGAGCGGAACCAGCATCCGTTCCTGGATCTCGGACCAGTCACGCGCGCGTGCACCCAGATCCGCGTGGGACGCCGGCCCCGCGTGAGGCAGGTGCTGTCGCACGAGCACAGGTGTCATGGAAAAGCGCCCCAATCCGCCGAGAGTCTGCCGCTTAACCCGATCAGGTGGGCCCCCGCGCAGTGCCCTCGCACCGCTCCCGTATGCCAGGTAACTCCCCGTCTGCGGCCGCGTCCAGGGGTTGCGGAGCCCTGGTTGGGGACGGCATGTGCCTGTGGCGAGAATTCACATGACGGCAACGCGGGGCCGTACCATCGCGCCATGGCCAAGGCACCCGTTCTCACCCCGCGGGCGGACGACTTCCCCCGCTGGTACCAGGATGTGATCAGCAAAGCGGAACTGGCCGACAACGGCCCGGTGCGCGGCACGATGGTGATCCGGCCGTACGGGTACGGCCTGTGGGAGCGGATGCAGGCGGAACTGGACGCCCGCATCAAGGAGACCGGCGCCGAGAACGCGTACTTCCCGCTGCTGATCCCGCAGTCGTACCTGACCCGCGAGGCGGACCATGTCGAGGGCTTCGCGCCCGAGTTGGCCGTGGTCACACACGGAGGCGGCAAGGAGCTCGAGGAGCCGGCGGTGGTGCGGCCGACGTCCGAGACCATCGTCAACGAGTACTTCTCCAAGTGGGTGCAGAGCTACCGCGACCTGCCCCTGCTGATCAACCAGTGGGCCAACGTGGTCCGTTGGGAACTGCGGCCGCGCGTCTTCCTGCGCACGTCGGAGTTCCTCTGGCAGGAGGGCCACACCGCGCACGCCACCTGTGAGGAGGCCCGCGACTTCGCCGCGCGCATCCATCGCGAGGTCTACGGGGACTTCCTGGAGAACGTCCTCGCGACCGACTTCGTCGCCGGACGCAAGACGGTCAGGGAGCGCTTCGCGGGCGCCGTCAACACGCTCACCCTGGAGAGCATGATGGGCGACGGCAAGGCCCTGCAGATGGTCACCAGCCATGAGCTCGGGCAGAACTTCGCCAGGGCCTTCGACACCCGCTATCTGTCGAAGGACGGCGTCCAGGAGCTGGTCTGGCAGACCTCCTGGGGCGCGACCACCCGCATGATCGGCGCCCTGGTGATGATCCACGGCGACGACCGCGGGCTGCGGGTGCCGCCGCGACTGGCCCGGATCCAGGCCGTCGTCCTGGCGGTCAAGGGCGACGAGGCGGTTCTGGCCAAGGTCCGCGAGGTCGCCGACCGGCTCGGGGCGGCGGGCGTCCGCGTGCGGACCGACGACCGCACGGACGTCCCCTTCGGGCGGCGCGCCGTCGACTGGGAGCTCAAGGGGGTGCCCGTGCGCGTCGAGATCGGGCCCCGTGACCTGGACGCCGGCACGGCGACGATGGTCCGCCGGATCCCGGGCGGCAAGGAACCGGTGGCGATCGACGCTCTGGCGGCTCTCGTGCCGGCCGTCCTGGAGGAGGACCAGGCGCTCCTGCTGCGGCAGTCCCGTGCGCGCCGCGAGTCGCGGACGGCGGACGTGTCCACGATCGAGGAGGCGGCCGAGGCGGCCGCCGCCGGCGGCTGGGCGCGCATCCCGTGGGCCGTCCTCGGGGCGGAGGGCGAGGCCAGGCTGGCCGAGCGGGCGCTGACCGTACGGTGTCTGGTCGCCGAGGACGGGTCGGTGCCGGAGGACGGAGACGCTCCCGGTAACGTCGCGGTCGTCGCACGCGCCTACTGAGACGGCGCGCTCCGTCGGCGAGAGCGGCCGAAACGCCTCTTGCGCCCCTGCGGAACACCGCACCCCGGCGCGCGGACAGGGTCTACGCGCCGGGTCGTAGCGAGGACTACGCACCAGCTTGGTAGGAGCTGTGAGGCTTCTCCGCAGATCAGCGCACCCGCCCTCGTCCGGACGCATCAGTGCCAACTGACGGGTACGTGCAAATTATTTGAGATGCCCCGGAATAGGAACACGAGGGCACCCCCGCTCGTTGTCATTACGTGAGCACGACACAGACACCACCAGTTCTCGCCGCAGAGCTGGCAGAGGCGTGGGCCGACATTCAGCGGTACCACCCCGAGCTGCCGGATCTCGCCGCGCCAGAGTCCCTGATCGGGGAGTCGTCGTCCGCCTGCGGTCACGAGCTCTCCTTCGAGCGACTGCTTCACGAGGCAGTCCATGGCATCGCCGCCGCCCGCGGCGTCCGCGACACCTCCCGCGCGGGCCGCTACCACAACCGCAGATTCCTCGCGATCGCCGAGGAACTGGGCCTGGACCACCCCGAGGAACCCCATCCGAGCAGCGGGTTCTCCCTGGTGACGCTCAATCCCGAGGCCAAGCGCCGCTACCGGCCCACCATGGAGCGCCTCCAGCGGGCCCTCAAGGCGCACACGGCGGCCACCTCCGCCGACACCTCCCGCACCTTCCGCGGCCCGGCGGCCCGGCACGGCTCCTCGGGCGGAGGCGTCCGGGTCAAGGCCGTCTGCGACTGCGGGCGCAACGTGCGGGTCGTGCCCTCGGTCCTGGCCCAGGCGCCGATCGTGTGCGGGGGCTGCGGCAAACCGTTCCGGATCCCGGAGATCGCCGGCGCGGCGTAACCCCGGGCGGCCCGGCACCGGCATCTCGTGGCTGCCGGTCGACGGCGAGGAGCGGGGCGTCCGCCCACCGCGGCCGCCGTGCCCGCCTCCCCGGCGCCTCGATGGCGCGGGGGTCCGGGCGGGGCGTGCGGGCTGCGGCCGGCGCCCCGCCGCACCGGCCGCACCCGACGCGCGTCCACCACGCCGCCGGGTGCCGAGGCGGTGTGCCCGGGCGCCGGCGGCCCCTCGGCCCGAGGCGACCCGCGGGGTGTGGCACAATGGCTAGCTGTACTCGACAGTCGCACAGGACCCCTCTCTCCTCCGGCTGACGCGTCCATCGGGCACTCGGGTACCGCAACCCCACGCGGCAATCTGCCGTGCCCAATCACGTCAAAACCAGGAGAACCCACTCCAGTGGCAGTCAAGATCAAGCTGAAGCGTCTGGGCAAGATCCGTTCGCCTCACTACCGCATCGTCGTCGCCGACTCCCGTACCCGTCGTGACGGTCGTGCGATCGAGGAGATCGGCAAGTACCAGCCGACGTACCACCCCTCGATCATCGAGGTGGACGCCGACCGTGTGGCGTACTGGCTCAGCGTCGGCGCGCAGCCGACCGAGCCCGTGCTCGCCATCCTGAAGAAGACCGGCGACTGGCAGAAGTTCAAGGGCGAGCCCGCCCCGGCGCCGCTGCTCGTCGCCGAGCCCAAGAAGGCTCGCCCGTCGTTCGAGGCCCTCGGTGGCGACGACTCGGGCAAGGGTGAGGCGATCACCCAGAAGAAGAAGGCTGAGAAGAAGGACGAGGCCGCTGCCGAGTCCGAGTCGACCGAGGCCTGAGCAGCATGCTCGAAGAGGCGCTTGAGCACCTCGTGAAGGGCATCGTCGACAACCCCGACGATGTGCAGGTCGCCTCGCGCGACCTGCGCCGCGGGCGCGTGCTCGAGGTCCGGGTCCACCCGGACGACCTCGGCAAGGTGATCGGCCGCAACGGCCGCACCGCGCGCGCTCTGCGCACCGTCGTGGGCGCCATCGGCGGCCGGGGCGTCCGGGTCGACCTCGTCGACGTGGATCACGTCCGCTGACGCGTTTCGCAGCACCGGCTCGGGCCGGGGAGGGCCACTGGGCCGTCCCCGGCCCGTAGTCGTTCCGGCGCCCGTGACGCCGGGCACGACAGGGCATCACAGGCACGACAGGCACGACAGGAGATCTTGAGAAGTGCAGCTCGTAGTCGCGCGGATCGGCCGCGCCCACGGCATCAAGGGCGAGGTCACCGTCGAGGTACGCACCGACGAGCCGGAGCTGCGGCTCGCGCCCGGCGCCGTCCTGTCCACGGACCCGGCCTCGACCGGCCCGCTGACCATCGAGACCGGCCGGGTGCACAGCGGCCGTCTCCTCCTGCGCTTCGAGGGCGTGCGCGACCGCAACGCCGCCGAAGCCCTGCGCAACACGCTCCTGATCGCCGAGGTCGATCCCGAGGAGCTGCCCGAGGAGGAGGACGAGTACTACGACCACCAGCTGATGGACCTCGACGTGGTCACCAAGGACGGCGAGGAGGTCGGCCGGATCACGGAGATCTCCCACCTCCCCTCCCAGGACCTCTTCATCGTCGAGCGCCCCGACGGCAGCGAGGTGATGATCCCGTTCGTCGAGTCGATCGTCACCGAGATCGACCTGGAGGAACAGCGGGCGGTCATCGACCCGCCGCCCGGTCTGATCGACGACCGCGCCGAGGTCGCCTCCGACCGCGACGCGGCCGAAGCGGCCGGGGACGAGTCCTGATGCGCCTCGACGTCGTCACGATCTTCCCCGAGTACCTCGACCCGCTGAACGTCTCCCTCGTCGGCAAGGCACGCGCGCGTGGCAGGCTCGACGTGCGCGTGCACGATCTGCGCGCGTGGACCCACGACCGGCACAACACGGTCGACGACACCCCCTACGGGGGCGGGCCGGGCATGGTCATGAAGACCGACCCCTGGGGCGACGCCCTCGACTCCGTCCTCGCCGACGGCTACGAGACGGGCGCGCACGCCCCGGCGATCGTCGTCCCGACGCCCAGCGGCCGCCCCTTCACCCAGGAACTGGCCGTCGAGCTCTCCGAACGCCCCTGGCTGATCTTCACGCCGGCCCGCTACGAGGGCATCGACCGGCGGGTCGTCGACGAGTACGCTACCCGCGTCCCCGTCTACGAGGTCTCCATCGGCGACTACGTGCTGGCCGGCGGGGAGGCCGCGGTGCTGGTCGTCACCGAGGCGGTGGCCCGTCTGCTGCCGGGGGTGCTCGGCAACGCGGAGTCCCACCGCGACGACTCCTTCGCCCCCGGCGCCATGGCCAACCTCCTGGAAGGCCCGGTCTACACCAAACCGCCCGCCTGGCGCGGCCGGGAGATCCCGGAGGTGCTGCTCAGCGGGCACCACGGCAGGATCGGCCGCTGGCGACGCGACGAGGCGCTGCGCCGCACGACCGCCAACCGGCCCGACCTGATTGAGCGCTGCGCGCCCGAGGCCTTCGACAAGAAGGACCGCGAGACGCTCTCCATCCTCGGCTGGACGCCCGATCCCGAGGGTGAGCCGTACGGCCGATTTTGGCGCAGGACCGAGACCGTGGAACAATAGGTCGCTGTTGTGCGCCGTCCGGTGTGCGCCCCTGCCGCAGGGGGACACGACGCCCGCCTCGACGGGCACACGGCACTCAATCCTCGAACATCTAGTTCCGTTGATGACCTGTGGCATCAGCGAAGAAAGCAGACGAAATGTCTCACCTGCTCGACTCCGTCGACGCCGCGTCGCTGCGCAGCGACCTTCCGGCCTTCCGCCCGGGCGACACCGTCAACGTCCACGTCCGCGTCATCGAGGGCAACCGCTCCCGTGTGCAGCAGTTCAAGGGCGTCGTCATCCGCCGTCAGGGCGCCGGTGTCCGCGAGACCTTCACGGTCCGCAAGGTCTCCTTCTCCGTCGGCGTCGAGCGCACCTTCCCGGTGCACACCCCGATCGTCGAGAAGATCGAGCTCGTGACCCGCGGCGACGTGCGTCGCGCCAAGCTCTACTACCTCCGTGAGCTGCGCGGCAAGGCCGCGAAGATCAAGGAGAAGCGCGACAACTGAGCACCTTCCGGCGTTCACAGAGGGGCCGGATAGCATCTGGCCCCGATGGACACCGAAGCTCAGCCGACGACGGAGCGCGACCGCTCCTCCCGCCCTTCCGCACCCGAGGACGTCTCCCAGGAGACCCCGGGCCCGGAGGGACCGGAGAGGCGGTCGCGTTTCGCGTTCGCGGGGCGGATCGCCCACTGGATCCCCGGTGGCCGGGTCAGCCTGACCCTGCTGCTCTGCCTGGTGTTTTTGCTGACCCTCAACGCTTTCGTGGCACAACCCTTCCAGATTCCCAGCGGATCCATGGAAAACGGATTGAGGATCGGCGACCGGGTTCTCGTAAATAAGTTGGCGTACCGTTTCGGTGCCGAGCCGCGGCGCGGCGACGTCGTCGTGTTCGACGGCACCGGCTACTTCGGGAACTCCGACTACGTCAAGCGCGTCGTGGGGGTAGGGGGAGACCACGTGGTCTGCTGCGGCAAGGAGGGGAGGATCCAGGTGAACGGCCGGTCGGTCGACGAGTCGACGTTCCTGTATCCCGGCGACAGCCCGTCCACGGTCGACTTCGACGTGGTCGTGCCCGACGGCGCCCTGTTCGTCCTCGGCGACCACCGCGGCCGCTCCAGCGACTCGCGGAACCACCTCGGCTCGCCGGGCGGCGGCATGATCCCGGTGGACGACGTGATCGGCCGCGCCGACTGGATCGTCTGGCCCTACGCGCGCCTGGGCCGCCTGCCCCGCCCGAGCGCCTACGCGCGCGTGCCCGGCGCGGAGGGCGCCCATGGGTAACCGCGGCAGACCGCGTGGCGTGCCCGGCTCCACGGCGGACAACCTGCTGCCCACCGGCGCGCGACGGACCGCCGGCCCCGCGGCCGGGCGCTCGCGGGCGGAGCGACGCAAGCTGCAGCGCAAGGTCAAGCGCAAGCGCAGGCGCTCGGCCGTCCGGGAGATACCGCTGCTGGTCGGCGTCGCCGTCCTGATCGCCCTCGTCCTGAAGACGTTCCTCGTCCAGGCCTTCGTGATCCCGTCGGGCTCCATGGAGCAGACGATCCAGATCGGCGACCGCGTCCTGGTCGACAAGTTCACCCCGTGGTTCGGCTCCAAGCCCGAGCGCGGGGACGTCGTCGTGTTCAAGGACCCCGGCGGCTGGCTCAACGACGAGCAGACCACCGCGAAGAAGAAGGACCCGGTCGTCGTCAAGCAGGTCAAGGAGGGGCTCACCTTCATCGGTCTGCTTCCCTCCGACAACGAGAAGGACCTCATCAAGCGGGTCGTCGGGGTGGGCGGCGACCGCGTCGTCTGCTGCGACGCCCAGGGGCGGGTGACCGTCAACGGCGCGCCCCTGGAGGAGGGGTCGTATCTGTATCCCGGCAACGCGCCCTCCACCATGCCGTTCGACATCACCGTCCCCCAGGGGCGGCTGTGGGTGATGGGCGACCACCGGGCCAACTCCGCCGACTCCCGGTTCCACCAGAACACCGACTACGGCGGCACCGTCTCGGAGGACGAGGTGGTGGGACGGGCCATGGTCATCGCCTGGCCGCTGGGTCACTGGGTGCACCTCAAGGAACCGCAAACTTTCTCCTCCGTGACCGGCTCGGCCGTCACGGCGACCGCGTCCGCCCGGACGTCGCATAGTGTGGCTTCCGGCGATCCGAACGGATCGATTCGACAACTCCCGAGCCCTGCGGAACTCCCGCTCGTTATGGGAGTGGTGGGCCTGCGTCGTACGTGGCGCAGGCAGCGGCACAGAGTGAGGAGTTGGCGTGGGGGATGTGGCGGTTGGCGCACGGTCCGGGCACGACGGCGAGGATCACCGCGGGCACCCCGTGGAAGCCGCCGACCCGGGTCCGGACGACGGCGTGACCTCCGGGGGTGACCCGGCGGGCGGCGAGGGTCCGCCGGCGAGCGAGCCGCCCTGGACCGGCGGCGAGGGCTCGGGCGGCCCGGCGCCGAAGGCGAAGAAGCCCCGCTCCTTCTGGAAGGAGCTGCCGATCCTGATCGGCATCGCACTCGTCCTGGCACTGCTGATCAAGACGTTCCTGGTGCAGGCGTTCTCCATCCCGTCGGCCTCGATGGAGAACACCCTCAAGATCGGCGACCGGGTCCTCGTGGACAAACTGACCCCGTGGTTCGGCTCCGAGCCGGAGCGCGGCGAGGTCGTCGTCTTCCACGACCCCGACGACTGGCTGGCAGGCGAGAACACCGCGAATCCGAACGCCTTCCAGACCGTCCTCAGCTGGATCGGCCTGATGCCGTCGGCGGAGGAGAAGGACCTGATCAAGCGGGTCGTCGGCGTCGGCGGCGACACGGTCTCCTGCAAGGGCACGGGGCCGCTCACGGTCAACGGCAAGGCGCTCAACGAGCCGTACGTGTACCCCGGCAACACCCCGTGCAGCCAGGACGACCAGGGCGGCCAGTTCTCCGTGAAGGTCCCCAAGGGCTATGTCTGGGTCATGGGCGACCACCGGCAGAACTCGCGTGACTCCCGCTACAACCAGTCGGACAAGAACCACGGCATGGTGCCCGTCGACCAGGTCGTCGGCCGCGCCATCGTCAAGGCCTGGCCGATCAGCCACTGGGGCACGCTGCCGGTGCCGGACACCTTCGACCAGACCGGTCTGAACGACCAGTCCGCCGCGTCCACGGCGCTGACGGTCGCTCCGGAGGGCCTCGCTCTGGTCGGCGCCGTGCCGGTCGTCCTGTGGCGTCGCCGGCGTGCCCGGGACGCCGAGACCCGCTGACCTCTCCGTCTGCCGGGAGCAAACCCTTTCCCCACTCGTGACCAAGGCCCAGAAGACCCGGGGCGTCAGGGGCTGACCCGGTTCGGTACCGCCGGGTAGGGTGCGGATCCATGGGTGGCGAGAGCACTACGCGTACGGCCCCGCACAACGGCGGCGGCACCAGCAGTGGCCCGGTGGGCAGCCGGACCGGACAACGTCTGTCCGGTCTGGCCGTCGCACTGGGCCTCGTGCTGTTCCTCGGCGGATTCGGCTGGGGAGCCCTGGTCTACCGGCCGTACACCGTGCCCACCAGTTCCATGAGCCCGACGATCGCCGCCGGCGACCGGGTGCTGGCCCAGCGGATCGACGGCGGCGAGGTGCGCCGCGGTGACGTCGTGGTGTTCACAGACAAGACCTGGGTGAGCGACGCGCCCGTGGTCAAGCGGGTGGTCGCGGTCGGCGGCGACACGGTGTCCTGCTGCACCGACGGCAAGCTGACCGTCAACGGCAAGCAGATCGAAGAACCGTATCTGCCCGCGGGCAGCCTGGCCGAGAACAAGAAGATCCCGACCGTCAAGGTCCCGCAGGGCCGGCTGTTCCTGCTCGGCGACGAGCGGGAGGGCTCCCTGGACTCCTCCGCCCACCTCACCGACGCGGCCCAGGGCACGGTGGCGCGCAGCGCCGTCAAGGCCCGTGTCGACGCCGTCGTCTGGCCGATGAACGGCATGCTGAAGCGGCCCACGGGCTTCGAGTCCCTCGGCTCCCTGTCCCGGCCCGGCCCGCTGGGCGCGATCGGCTGGCTGATCGTCGCCGGGGCGGTACTGGTCCTCGGCGGCGGCGCGTACGGCCCGATCGCCAAGCGGACGTCGGGCCGCGGCGGCCGCGTCCGTCCGGAGCCCGCCGGTGCCCGCTGAGACGGCGGACGAGCCGGCGGGGACGGGCGCCGATTCCTCGCGGGCCGGGTTGCGCAAGGTCGCCCGGGTCGTCCTGCTCGATCCGCAGGACCGCATCCTGCTGCTGCACGGTCACGAGCCGGACGACCCCGCCGACGACTGGTGGTTCACACCCGGCGGCGGTGTCGAGGGCGACGAGACCCGCGAAGAGGCCGCTCTGCGGGAACTCGCCGAGGAGACCGGCATCACCGAGGCCGAACTGGGTCCGGTGCTGTGGCGACGGGTGTGCTCGTTTCCCTTCGCGGGCCGGCGCTGGGACCAGGACGAGTGGTACTACCTGGCCCGTACGACGGTGACGGCGATCGGGGCGACGGCCCTGACCGAGCTGGAGCGGCGCAGCGTCGCCGGAGCGCGTTGGTGGACGTGTCAGGAACTGACCCAGGCACATGAGACGGTGTATCCGACCAGACTCGCCGAGCTGCTGCGCACGCTGCTCGTCGAAGGTCCCCCGGCAGGACCCGTAACCCTGGACACGGAAATCGTCTAGGGCCGCGCGGGACTGGCGCACAATGGGGAGATCGCACGGCTGAAGGGGAACATGCCATGAGCGCCGAGGACCTCGAGAAGTACGAGACCGAGATGGAGCTGAAGCTCTACCGGGAGTACCGCGATGTCGTCGGTCTGTTCAAATACGTGATCGAGACCGAGCGGCGCTTCTACCTCACCAATGACTACGAGATGCAGGTGCACTCGGTCCAGGGCGAGGTGTTCTTCGAGGTGTCGATGGCTGACGCCTGGGTGTGGGACATGTACCGGCCGGCCCGGTTCGTGAAGCAGGTGCGGGTGCTCACGTTCAAGGACGTGAACATCGAGGAGCTGAACAAGAGCGATCTGGAGCTCCCGAGCAGCTGAGCCACCAGGTCGCCCGTCCGCCGCCGTCGTCCCCCCGACGGCGTCGCCCCTCCGACGGCGTCGCCCTGTTCCGGGCTGTGGCCGGCCGGCGACCGTGCGGGTGACGGAGTTCTCCACAGCCGCCGGGTTGTCCACCAAGATCCTTCCCGCGGCGGCGGATGCGTGAGCGTGGGTGCCGGAGGTGGTGCCCGATGAGCACGAACACGGATCTGGCCCGAGGAGCACTCGGCAGGTACGGCGAGGATCTGGCCGCACGGCGGCTCGCCGAGGCCGGACTGACGGTCCTGGAGCGCAACTGGCGCTCCGGCAGGACCGGCGAGATCGACATCGTCGCCCGGGACGGCGACGTCCTCGTCGTCTGCGAGGTGAAGACCCGCAGGGGCGGCGGATTCCAGCACCCGATGGCCGCGGTGACGCCGGAGAAGACCGAGCGGCTGCGCGCCCTCGCCGCGCGATGGATCCAGGAGCACGGGGGAGCCCCGCCGGGCGGCGTCCGCATCGACCTCGTCGGCGTGGTCCTGCCCGTTCGCGGAGCGCCCGTCGTCGAGCACGCGCGGGGGGTGGCCTGAGATGGGCTTCGCGCGTACGTGCTCGGTGGCGCTGGTCGGCGTCGAGGGAGTGGTCGTCGAGGTCCAGGCCGACCTGGAACCCGGCGTGGCGGCGTTCACCCTGGTGGGGCTGCCGGACAAGAGCCTGACCGAGAGCCGGGACCGGGTGCGGGCGGCGGTGGTGAACTCCGGCGCCGAGTGGCCGCAGAAGAAGCTCACGGTGGGCCTCAGCCCGGCCTCCGTGCCCAAGGGCGGATCGGGCTTCGATCTCGCCGTCGCCTGTGCCGTCCTCGGCGCCGCCGAGCGCATCGATCCCCGGGTGCTCGCCGACATCGTGATGATCGGGGAGCTGGGCCTGGACGGACGGGTGCGGCCGGTCCGCGGCATCCTCCCGGCGGTGCTCGCCGCGGCCGACGCCGGATACGAACAGGTCGTCGTGCCCGAGTGCGCCGCCGCCGAGGCCTCGCTGGTGCCGGGCGTCTCCGTGCTCGGCGTGCGCAGCCTGCGCCAGCTGATCGCCGTCCTCGCCGACGAGCCCGTGCCCGAGGAGGAGCCGGACGAGGCGGGCCGCCCCGATCCGCTCCTGGCCGGCCTGCGCATGCCCGGCACCGGCGCCGCCACCGGCATGCACGGCATGGGCGCCGCCCAGCAGGACCAGGGACACGACCTCGCGGACGTGGTCGGACAGCGCTCGGCCCGCACCGCGGTGGAGGTGGCCGCGGCCGGCGGACACCACCTCTTCCTGGAAGGGCCCCCGGGAGCGGGCAAGACCATGCTCGCGGAGCGCCTGCCGGCGGTGCTGCCCCGGCTGAGCAGGCAGGAGTCGCTGGAGGTCACGGCGGTGCACTCGGTGGCCGGGCTGCTGCCGCCGGGCAAGCCCCTCATCGACGTGCCCCCGTACTGCGCGCCGCACCACTCGGCCACGATGCAGTCGCTGGTCGGCGGCGGCCTCGGCGTCGCCCGCCCCGGCGCCGTCTCGCTGGCCCACCGCGGGGTGCTCTTCCTCGACGAGACCCCCGAATTCGGCAGCCACGCCCTCGACGCCCTGCGCCAGCCGCTGGAGGCCGGCCATGTGGTGATCGCGCGCAGCGCGGGCGTGGTGCGCTTCCCGGCGCGGTTCCTGATGGTGCTCGCGGCCAACCCGTGTCCGTGCGGCCGGTTCTCGCAGCGCGACACCCTGTGCGAGTGCCCGCCCTCCGCGATCCGCCGCTACCAGGCACGGCTGTCCGGCCCGCTGCTCGACCGGGTCGACCTGCGCGTCGAGGTCGACGCGGTCAGCCGGGCCGAACTCGCCCACCGCGGCCCCGGCGGCGAGTCCACGCAGACCGTCGCCGACCGGGTCCGGGCCGCCCGGGAGCGGGCCGCGGCCCGGCTGGCGGGCACCCCGTGGCGGACCAACAGCGAAGTGCCGGGCCGTGAGCTGCGCAACCGCTGGCACGCCACGACCGGCGCCATGGACGAGGCGGAGCGCAACCTGGAACGCGGGATGCTGACCGCGCGGGGGCTCGACCGGGTGCTGCGCGTCGCCTGGACCGTCGCCGACCTGGTCGGCCACGACCGGCCGGACGCGATGGACGTGGCCCTGGCCCTGCAGTTGCGCACGGGGGTGCCGCGCGGAGTCCCCATGGCCCTCGGGGCGTCGGCGTGAACGCCGGCGACGCCCCGGCCGACGACCGGCTCGCCCGGATCTTCCTCGGCCGGGTCGTCGAGCCCGGAGACGAGGTGAGCGGCCAGTGGGTGCGGGAACGGGGCGTGCCGGAGGTGGTGCGCCGGTTGCGTGGCGACGGCGAGCCGTTGCCCGGGGTGACCGCTCGACGGTGGGCCGGGCTGCGGGCCCGGGCCGGGCAGGCCGACCCGGAACGCGATCTCGCCCTCGCCCGCGAAGCCGGGGTCCGGTACGTCTGCCCCGGCGACGCCGAATGGCCGGGCACGCTGGACGAGCTGGGGGACGCACGGCCGCTCGGGCTGTGGGTGCGGGGGCGGCCCAGCCTGCGGATGTGGGCGCTGCGATCGGTCGCCGTCGTCGGCGCCCGCGCCTGCACCGAGTACGGCGCCCACATGGCCGCCACCCTGTCCTGCGGCCTCGCGGAACGCGGCTGGGTGGTCGTGTCCGGCGGGGCCTACGGCGTCGACGGAGCCGCCCACCGGGGGGCCCTCGGCGCGGGCGGCGCCACCGTCGCCGTCCTCGCCTGCGGGGTCGACCGGCCCTACCCGAGCGGCCACACGAAGCTGATCGGCCGGATCGCCGAACAGGGGCTCGTGGTCGGGGAGTTGCCGCCTGGCGACCATCCCACGCCGAGCAGGTTCATCCAGCGCAACCGGGTGATCGCCGCGCTCACCCGGGGGACGGTCGTGGTCGAGGCGGCCTACCGCAGCGGTTCGCTGGTCACCGCGAGGGCCGCGCAGCGGCTCGGCCGGCACACCATGGGCGTCCCGGGGCCGGCCACCAGCGGTCTGTCCGCGGGGGTGCACGAACTGCTGCGAGGCGAGGCCGTGCTGGTCACCGACGCCGCTGAGGTCGTCGAACTGGTCGGCGACATGGGCGAACTGGCCCCGGACCGGCGCGGCCCGATGCTGCCGCGCGACCTGCTGGAGCCGGGCGCCCGCCGGGTCCTGGCCGCACTCCCCGCCCGGCGCCCGGCCGCGCCGGACGAGATCGCCCGCGAGGCCGGCACCGCACCGGACGACGCGATCGCCCGGCTGTACGAGCTCAGAGCGCTCGGTTACGTCGAACGACACGGCGACGGTTGGAAGTTGACACGCCAGGCGATGGTCTCCGTTCGAGGGGGTCGGCCCCGATGTTGACCCGGGGGGTTCGGCCGTCCGGGGGAACGTCGAAAGCCTTGGGAATTGCGGTAGTTGACCCGGCGCCACCGTCACCCGCAGCGACCGCCATGACCCTCCGGGGCGCCCAGCGGAACGTATCTGCGCACCGGTCCGGGCATATCCTTCGCTCACCGCGACAGTCCAGTCACGCTACGCTCACGAGGATTCCGGCACAGACCGGACCACTGCACCACGCGGTACCGACCTCACGCACTTCACGGCAGAACGGCACAAGGCGACGAATGCCCCAGCACACCTCCGGGTCCGACCGGGCGGCGGCGATCCCCCCAGCCGCCCGTGACGGTGGCAGCGTGCGGCCGCCCGCCCCCTCGACGCTCGACGAGCTGTGGCGGTCGTACAAGGCGACCGGCGACGAGCGGCTGCGCGAGCAGCTGATCCTGCACTACTCGCCGCTGGTGAAGTACGTGGCGGGACGGGTGAGCGTCGGTCTGCCGCCCAACGTGGAGCAGGCCGACTTCGTCTCCTCCGGGGTCTTCGGGCTGATCGACGCGATCGAGAAGTTCGACGTCGACCGGGAGATCAAGTTCGAGACCTACGCGATCACCCGGATCCGGGGCGCGATGATCGACGAGTTGCGGGCGCTGGACTGGATCCCGAGATCGGTGCGGCAGAAGGCGCGCAACGTGGAACGGGCCTACGCGACGCTGGAGGCGCGGCTGCGGCGGACGCCCACGGAGTGCGAGGTGGCCGCCGAGCTGGGCATCGCCGTCGAAGAACTGCACGCCGTCTTCAGCCAGTTGTCGCTGGCCAACGTGGTGGCGCTGGAGGAACTGCTGCACGTCGGCGGCGAGGACGGCGACGGCCTCAGCTTCATGGACACCCTGGAGGACACCGCCGCCGACAACCCGGTGGAGGTGGCCGAGGACCGTGAGCTCCGACGGTTCCTGGCACGGGCGATCAACACGCTGCCCGACCGGGAGAAGACGGTCGTCACGCTCTACTACTACGAGGGGCTGACGCTCGCGGAGATCGGGAACGTGCTGGGCGTGACCGAGAGCAGGGTCAGTCAGATCCACACCAAGTCCGTGCTCCAGCTCCGCGCGAAACTGGCGAGCTTCGGCCGTTGACCCCGCCGCACGACATCGACGCGGACGGCGTCACTCCCGTCGGAAGCGGCGCGTCCGTACAGTGGTCGACGTGCCAAGGATTCGAGCGGCCTCTGTGGCCGAGCACCGGTCGATGCAGCGTGCCGCCCTCCTGGACGCGGCGCGCACCCTGCTGTCCGAGGGCGGGACGGAGGCGCTGACCTTCCCGGCCCTCGCCGAGCGGACGGGCCTCGCGCGTTCGTCCGTGTACGAGTACTTCCGGTCGCGGGCCGCCGTGGTCGAGGAGCTGTGCGGGGTCGACTTCCCCGTGTGGACGGCCGAGGTCGAGGCGGCGATGGCCGCGGCCGACGGGGCCGAGGGAAAGGTCGAGGCGTATGTGCGACGGCAGCTCGCGCTGGTCGGGGACCGGCGTCACCGGGCCGTCGTGGCGATCTCGGCGAGCGAGCTGGACGCGGGCGCCCGCGAGAGGATCCGGGCCGCGCACGGCGCTCTCGTGACGATGATCGGGGAGGCGCTGGCCGAGCTGGGGCACACGGAGCCCCGGCTGACGGCCATGCTGCTGCAGGGCGTCGTCGACGCGGCGGTGCGGCGCATCGAGCTCGGTGCGGCGGAGGACCCCGCGGTGATCACGGACGCGGCGGTGGCGATGGCGTTGCGCGGAGTGCGGGGCTGAGGAGCGGCCGGTCGGTTCGTGACGGCGGTACGCGGCCGAGGAGCTGACCTGTCGGGTCGTCGCAAAGGACCGGCGGCCCAGGAGCCGGGGGCCGGGGCCGGTCGAGCGGTCGTGGTGGTGGGGTTGGCGGTCGCGGTCGCGGTCGTGGTGGTGGGGTTGGGGGTTGGCGGTCGCGGTCGTGGTGGTGGGGTCGGCGGGCAGGGTGTGCTGGTGCTGGTGCGGGCCGTGGGCCCGGGTGTGGGGGTGGGGTCCGGGTCGGTGGGCCGGGTCACGGCTGGGGGGCGCCCAGGACCGGTAGGAGTCGGGCCGGGCCCCTCCGCCTCAGCCACGGCGGCAGGAGTGACAGCGGGTCCAGATAGGTCTCGCCTCGCAGGAGCCCCCAGTGCAGGCAGCCGCCGGTGCAGTGCGCGCCCACCGGCTCGACCGCGCCGACGACCTGTCCGGCGACCACCCGGTCGCCCTTGCGCACCGACGCCCCTACCGGCTCGTACGTCGTCCGCAGGGGCGGCTCGCCCGTCGCCGTGAGTTCCACCGCGACGACGCCTCTGCCCGCCACCCGCCCCGCGAAGGACACCCGTCCGGCGGCCACGGTCCGCACCGGGGCACCCGGCGCGGCCGCCAGGTCGACGCCCCGGTGACCGCGGGCGTACGGCGTCGCCGGCGGCTCCCAGCCGCGGACCACCGGCGGGCGCGAGCCCACCGGCCAGACCCGGGCCACCGCCGGGACGCCGGGGGCGGACGAGGCGGGAGGAGCGGGCGGGGGCGCGGGGGCTCGGGGCGGGATCGCCGGGGCCGCCCAGCCCACCGACGCCAGCAGCATGATCGTCAGCAGCGGCGCCAGGCCGCCGAGGAGTCGCTTCGCGTACATGCGAGAACCGTTCCGCATCCCGCCCGTCGCGGCCCGGCCCTGTGGATCGCCCGCCGGTTGTGGACATCGGCGTCACCCGGCGCCCCGCGGGTCCCGTACACTTCTCATGGCGATCCGGGTCACCGGGTCGACTTCGCACGCCCCGGTATCGGGGGCCGGCTCCGGCCGGTCTTCGGTGCCCGCGCCCCTCGGTCCTCAGTGGCTCGGCGCATCGCGGGCGTCAGGCGCGGGAGCCGTCCGGCTTCCGCGGCACAACCGAGAAAAACGAGGAGAACGGCCATGGCCGTCGTCACGATGCGGGAGCTGCTGGAAAGCGGCGTCCACTTCGGTCACCAGACCCGTCGCTGGAACCCGAAGATGAAGCGCTTCATCTTCACCGAGCGCAACGGCATCTACATCATCGACCTGCTCCAGTCGCTGTCGTACATCGACCGCGCCTACGAGTTCGTCAAGGAGACCGTCGCCCACGGCGGCACGGTCATGTTCGTCGGCACGAAGAAGCAGGCGCAGGAGGCCATCGCCGAGCAGGCCACCCGCGTCGGCATGCCCTACGTCAACCAGCGCTGGCTGGGCGGCATGCTCACCAACTTCTCGACCGTCTACAAGCGCCTCCAGCGCCTCAAGGAGCTCGAGCTCATCGACTTCGAGGACGTCGCCGCCTCGGGTCTGACGAAGAAGGAGCTCCTGGTCCTCTCGCGTGAGAAGACCAAGCTCGAGAAGACCCTCGGTGGTATCCGCGAGATGTCCAAGGTGCCCAGCGCCGTCTGGATCGTGGACACCAAGAAGGAGCACATCGCGGTCGGCGAGGCCCGGAAGCTCAACATCCCGGTCGTCGCCATCCTCGACACCAACTGCGACCCCGACGAGGTCGACTACAAGATCCCGGGCAACGACGACGCGATCCGCTCCGTCACCCTGCTCACCCGCGTGATCGCCGACGCCGTCGCCGAGGGCCTCATCTCCCGTTCCGGCGTCGCCACCGGCGACAAGGGCGAGAAGGCCGCCGGCGAGCCGCTGGCCGAGTGGGAGCGCGACCTCCTCGAGGGCGACAAGAAGGCCGACGCCGAGAACGCGGACGACGCCGAGAAGCCCGCCGAGGCCGCTGCCGAGGCCCCCGCCGCCGAGGCTCCGGCCGCCGAGGCCGAGGCTCCGGCCGCCGAGGCCCCCGCTGCCGAGGCCCCCGCCGAGGCCGCTCCGGCCGCCGAGGGCGAGCAGGCCTGACTCAGGCCGTGAGCCGTTCGGTCGCCGTCGCGTCCGCACGGCCCCAGGGATGAAGTGACGGCGGGAGGCGCCGAGTGCGCCGCCCGCCGTTCGCCCACAGCCCCCAGATCTTCGTAGATCTTCGAGACTTCGAACTCCGAGAGAGATTCACAGATCATGGCGAACTACACCGCCGCTGACGTCAAGAAGCTCCGTGAGCTCACCGGCGCCGGCATGATGGACTGCAAGAAGGCGCTGGACGAGGCCGAGGGCCACGTCGACAAGGCCGTCGAGGCGCTCCGCATCAAGGGCCAGAAGGGCGTCGCCAAGCGCGAGGGCCGCTCCGCCGAGAACGGCGCCGTGGTCTCGATCATCGCCGACGACAACTCCTCCGGCGTCCTCGTCGAGCTGAAGTGCGAGACGGACTTCGTCGCCAAGGGCGACAAGTTCCAGGCCGTCGCCACCGCGATCGCCGAGCACGTCGCCAAGACCTCCCCGGCCGACCTCGAGGCGCTGCTCGCGTCCGAGATCGAGCCCGGCAAGACCGTCCAGGCGTTCGTGGACGAGGCCAACGCCAACCTCGGCGAGAAGATCGTGCTGGACCGCTTCTCGCAGTTCACCGACGGCTACGTCGCCGCGTACATGCACCGCACGATGCCCGACCTGCCGCCGCAGATCGGTGTCCTCGTCGAGCTGGACAAGCCGAACGCGGAGATCGCCAAGGGCGTCGCCCAGCACATCGCCGCCTTCGCGCCGAAGTACCTCTCCAAGGAGGACGTGCCGGCCGAGGTCGTCGAGTCCGAGCGCCGCGTCGCCGAGGAGACCACCCGCGCCGAGGGCAAGCCCGAGGCCGCCCTGCCGAAGATCGTCGAGGGTCGCCTCAACGGCTTCTTCAAGGACGCCACGCTGCTCGGTCAGCCGTACGCGCTCGACAACAAGAAGCCCGTCCAGAAGGTCCTGGACGAGGCCGGTGTCACCCTGAAGCGCTTCACGCGCATCAAGGTCGGCATCTGAGTCCGTACCGCGATCGACGCGTCGGCCCGATAGGGTCGGGTGCAGTCGTCCGGTACGCCGTCACGCGCACGTGTGACGGACGACAGCAGATCTGACGAGGAGGCCATTGCCGCGCACGGGTTGCCCACGACACCCCACCGGCAGTGGCCTTCTTCGTATGTGCACCACGTGAAAGAGGCGGGATCTCCCATGACCACCAAGGCTCAGAAGAGCGACGACGGCAAACTGCACGGCCGGTTTCTGCTGAAGCTGTCCGGTGAGGCGTTCTCCGGCGGCGGAGGCCTGGGCGTGGACCCCGACGTGGTGCACAAGATCGCCCGGGAGATCGCGGCCGTCGTCCGCGACGGCGCCGAGATCGCCGTCGTCATCGGCGGCGGCAACTTCTTCCGCGGCGCCGAGCTCCAGATGCGCGGCATGGACCGGGCCCGCTCGGACTACATGGGCATGCTCGGCACCGTCATGAACTGCCTCGCCCTCCAGGACTTCCTGGAGAAGGAGGGCATCGACAGCCGCGTGCAGACCGCCATCACCATGGGCCAGGTCGCCGAGCCGTACATCCCGCTGCGGGCCGTGCGGCACCTGGAGAAGGGGCGCGTGGTCATCTTCGGCGCCGGGATGGGCATGCCCTACTTCTCGACCGACACCACCGCCGCCCAGCGCGCCCTGGAGATCGACGCCGAGGCGCTGCTCATGGGCAAGAACGGCGTGGACGGCGTCTACGACTCCGACCCGAAGACCAACCCGGCGGCCGTCAAGTTCGACGCCCTCGGCTACGGCGAGGTCATCACGCGCGACCTCAAGGTCGCCGACATGACCGCGATCACGCTGTGCCGCGACAACAAGCTGCCGATCCTCGTCTTCGAGCTTCTCGCCGAGGGCAATATCGCCCGCGCCGTCAAGGGTGAGAAGATCGGCACGCTCGTGGGTGAGCAAGGCAGCCGGTCCTGACCGGTGCCATCCCGGTTTTCCACGACAACGTCTGACCGGGGGACGGACCCGGGTCGGGGGATGGACAATGTCCTGCCGGTCGGGAACCGTGCAGGAAGAAGACGCGACGCAGCCGGCCGCCGCCCTCACAGGGATCCGGAGCCGGGCCTACTCAAGACACGCAGGAGCAAGTGGTGATCGAAGAGACCCTCCTCGAGGCCGAGGAGAAGATGGAGAAGGCCGTCGTGGTCGCCAAGGAGGACTTCGCCGCGATCCGCACCGGCCGTGCGCACCCGGCGATGTTCAACAAGATCGTGGCCGACTACTACGGCGCGCCGACGCCGATCAACCAGCTGGCTTCGTTCTCCGTGCCGGAGCCGCGCATGGCGGTCGTGACGCCGTTCGACAAGACCGCGCTGCGCAACATCGAGCAGGCGATCCGCGACTCCGACCTTGGCGTCAACCCGAGCAACGACGGCAACATCATCCGAGTGGTGTTCCCCGAGCTGACCGAGGAGCGCCGCCGCGACTACATCAAGGTCGCCAAGAGCAAGGGCGAGGACGCCAAGGTGTCCATCCGCGCGGTCCGCCGCAAGGCCAAGGACGCGATCGACAAGCTGATCAAGGACGGCGAGGTCGGCGAGGACGAGGGCCGCCGTGCGGAGAAGGAGCTCGACGACACCACCGCGAAGTACGTCGCCCAGGTGGACGAGCTCCTGAAGCACAAGGAATCGGAGCTCCTCGAGGTCTGATGAACGACTCTTCCTGGGGTTCACCGCCACAAGCCGGGTCGCGGGCCGGGTACTGGGAGCCCGCCGACCCGGGGCTCGCCCAGGGGGCCGCCCCGGCGGGTCCCGCGTACGATGCGCCTGAGGCGCAGCAGACTCGCCCCATGCCCATCGTCCCCGACGTACCCGCACACGGCGGAAACCAGGATGACGACCGGGGGGCCGCTCGGCTGGGCGGTCCCCTGTTCCCAGACGAGAGCCACGGCCACGCGCCCTACGGCGGCGAGCCCCACGGCCGCGCCGCTCACGGCGACGACACCTCGACGGCACAGCCCCCTGCGGCGATGCCGCAGAATCCGGAGCCCATGCCCGACGCCCCTCACCCGGCGCCCGCGCCCCAGAAGAAGAGCGCGGGCCGAGACCTGGGCGCGGCCATAGGAGTCGGCGTCGGGCTCGGCGCGGTCATCGTCGCGTCGTTGTTCGTCGTCAAGGCCGTGTTCGTCGGCGTGATAGCGGTGGCCGTCGTCGTCGGCCTGTGGGAGCTCACCAGCAGGCTGCAGGAGCGCAAGGGCATCAGGGCGCCGCTCGTGCCGCTCGCGGTCGGCGGCGCGGCGATGGTCGTCGCCGGGTACGTCCGGGGCCCCGAGGGCGCCTGGGTCGCCATGGCCCTCACCGCGCTCGCGGTGCTGGTCTGGCGGATGACGGAACCGCCCGAGGGCTACCTCAAGGACGTCACGGCCGGCGTCTTCGCCGCCTTCTACGTCCCGTTCCTGGCGACGTTCGTCGCCCTGATGCTGACCGCCGACGACGGCGCCCTCCGCGTCCTGACGTTCCTGCTGCTGACGGTCGTCAGCGACACCGGCGCCTACGCGGTGGGCTGGCGCTTCGGCAAGACCAAGCTCGCCCCGCGCATCAGCCCGGGCAAGACCCGCGAGGGTCTGCTGGGCGCGGTGTCGTTCGCGATGGTCGCCGGCGCGCTGTGCATGCAGTTCCTCATCGACGACGGCGTCTGGTGGCAGGGGCTGGTGCTCGGCTTCGCCGTCGCGGCCAGCGCCACGCTCGGCGACCTCGGTGAGTCCATGATCAAGCGGGACCTGGGCATCAAGGACATGGGCACCCTGCTCCCGGGCCACGGCGGCATCATGGACCGGCTGGACAGCCTGCTGCCGACGGCACCGGTGGTCTGGGCCCTGTTCGTCCTGTTCGTGGGGTCCGGCTGACCCGCGCGCGGCACCCCGGCTCCTGCGGGCCCTCGTCCTGATCGACCGGGACGGGGGCCCGCTGCCGTGGTCGTCAGCCCGGGCCGGTGGGACGATTCTGGTGAAGGCCGCACAGGGGGGATCGCCCTGAAAGGGGGCGGGCTGTATGTCCGACTTCCATGAATCGATCGACGTCGACGCCACTCCCGACGATGTATGGGCCTATGTCACCGACCCCTCCCACCTGCCCGAGTGGCAGGCGAGCGCGGTGTCGGCGGAGCAACTCGGCCCCGAGCCGGCCGGTGTCGGCTCCCAGGTGCGGGTCACACGGCACATCGGCAGCCGGGACATGCCGATGACCATGGAGTACACCCACTACGACCCGCCGCACTCCTGGACCCTGCAGGGCGTCGACGGCCCGGTGCGCGGCCACTTCCACGGCGAGATCCTCCCGATCGACGACGGCCGCCGCTCCCGCGTGATCATGGATCTCGACTTCGAGGGCAAGGGCATGGGCAAGATCCTCGTGCCCCTCGTCGTCCGCCGCCAGGTCCGCAAGGAGTTCCCGGTGAACGAGCGACTGCTGAAGGACCGTCTGGAGCACCGGACGGTATGACACCCGCAGGCGGCTGGGCCGCGGCGACGAGAAGATCCCGGTGAGCCCCGGACGCGGCCCGGTGAGCCCCGGACGCGGCCCGGTCGGCCCCGGACGCGGCCCCGGCCGTCTGGTGCGCCCGACCGGCCATGGCCTGAGTGCGACGCCGACCGCGTGATCATGTGCAGGCTCTGGATCGTCCGCGCCGTCGGCGGTACCTTCCCACCATGACCGACAATCGAAAGGGCAATGCCGCGTAGGCGCCCGTCTGCCGTGCGGGACGACCTCCCCGTGCGCGTCTCCCGCCCGTGCCCCCGCCGCCCGTGTCCGCCGATCGACAGGCTGTCCGGGGCATGCGCGGCCCACATCCGCAGGCTGGAAATCAGGCGTTTCTGGCCAGGCGACACAGCCAGAGCCTTTCGGCACTGGGCCGCCTTGGCACACGGCCCGCTCAAGAGGTTGGCTGATCCCTCCACTTCCACCAGGTGTGGCATCCCCGAGTGCGGTTGTGATCCGGGCCACTCCCGCGATCACCTTGAAGCGATCATGCGTGCCTTGCCCAGGAAGTCGGCACGAGAGCTACGCGCGCTGGTCCAGGATCTCGACGCCAAGATCCTCGGACGAGCCCGAGTCGTCCGTGCCCCTTCGCCCGACGTCCCGTGGTGGCGCGATCAGCTCTGAGGACCCGCCGATGGCGCCCGTGCCTCATCCGTTCCCGAGCGTGCGGGGAGCCGCGGGCGACCACGGTGGCAAGCCGGCCCCGAGCAGCGCAACGACCCCACGCGCCCCGGGCCGCCCCTGGGCCGTGCGATGCCGGCCGGCGCCCCAGACGGCACCGACGGGGTGACCACCCCCACCCCGCTCCCGGCCTGGGGCCCCGGCGATGATCTGCCACACTGGACGTGTTATGCCTGCACCCGGAGAACTCACTTTCGTCGCCCCCCGCGGAGCCAAGAAGCCGCCGCGGCATCTCGCCGACCTCTCGCCCGCCGAGCGGAAGGAGGTCGTGGCGGAGATCGGGGAGAAGCCCTTTCGTGCCAAGCAGCTCTCGCAGCACTACTTCGCCCGGTACGCGCACGACCCGGCGGAGTGGACCGACATCCCGGCCGGCTCCCGCGAGAAGCTGCGTGAGGCGCTGCTGCCGGATCTGATGTCGGTCGTCCGGCATCTGTCGACGGACCAGGGGACCACCCGTAAGACCCTGTGGCGGCTGTTCGACGGCACGCTCGTGGAGTCCGTGCTGATGCGGTACCCGGACCGGGTGACCATGTGCATCAGCTCGCAGGCGGGATGCGGGATGAACTGCCCGTTCTGCGCCACCGGACAGGCGGGGCTCGACCGGAATCTGTCCACCGCCGAGATCGTGCACCAGATCGTCGACGGGATGCGGGCGCTGCGCGACGGCGAGGTGCCCGGCGGGCCCGCGCGGCTGTCCAACATCGTCTTCATGGGGATGGGCGAGCCGCTCGCCAACTACAACCGCGTCGTCGGCGCCATCCGCGCGCTGACCGATCCGGCGCCGGACGGGCTCGGGCTGTCGCAGCGCGGGATCACCGTGTCGACGGTCGGGCTGGTGCCGGCCATCCGCCGGTTCTCCGACGAGGGCTTCAAGTGCCGGCTCGCGATCTCCCTGCACGCTCCCGACGACGAGCTGCGCGACACCCTCGTCCCCGTGAACACGCGGTGGAAGGTGCGCGAGGTGCTGGACGCCGGGTTCGAGTACACCGAGCGGTCGGGTCGTCGGCTGTCCATCGAGTACGCGCTGATCCGGGACATCAACGACCAGGCGTGGCGTGGCGACCGGCTCGGCCGGCTGCTGCGCGGCAAGCCCGTGCACGTCAACCTCATCCCGCTGAACCCGACGCCGGGCTCGAAGTGGACGGCGTCCCGGCCGGAGGACGAGAAGGCCTTCGTCGAGGCGATCGCCGCGCACGGGGTGCCCGTGACCGTGCGGGACACCCGTGGCCAGGAGATCGACGGGGCGTGCGGTCAGCTCGCGGCCACCGAGCGGTAGTCTGAGGACCGTACACATCTTCATATTCCGACAGGGGAGCGCCACAGCGCTGAGAGTGCGGCACCCAGGCCCGCAGACCCTCTGAACCTCGCCCAGGTCATTCTGGGTAGGAAGTTCGGTCATCACTCGAGCTGTTGCGCCCTGCCCGGCGTTCCGTGCGGACCCGGGCGGGGCCGCGTCTCTTCCTGGTCAACCCAGGAGGAAAACCAGTGCAGAACAAGACCTTCGTGGCCGTGGCCGTCGGACTCGGCCTGGTCGCTTTGTCCGCGTGCGGGTCGTCGGACGGGAAGGAGACGGCGGGCTCCGCGGGCTCCCGGACCGTCACCCTCGTCAGCCATGACTCCTGGGCCGTGTCCAAGGGCGTGCTCGCCGACTTCGAGAAGCAGTCCGGGTACAAGGTGAAGGTGCTCAAGGACGGCGACGCCGGGCAGGCCGTCAACAAGGCGATCCTCACCAAGGACAACCCGCAGGGCGACGTCTTCTTCGGCGTCGACAACACCCTCCTCTCCCGCGCCCTCGACAACGGGCTGTTCCAGCCGTACGAGGCCAAGGGACTGGCGCAGGTCGGCAGCCAGTACCAGGTGGACGCGGGGAAGCACCGGGTCACGCCCGTCGACTTCGGCGACATCTGCGTCAACTACGACAAGGCGTACTTCGCCGAGCACGAGCTGGCCCCGCCCGCCTCCTTCGACGACCTGGTGAAGCCCGCCTACAAGGACCTCCTCGTCACCGAGAACGCCTCCACCTCCTCGCCCGGGCTCGGCTTCCTGCTCGGCACGGCCGCGCAGTACGGCGACGGGGGCTGGGAGGGCTACTGGAAGAAGCTCAAGGCCAACGGCGTGAAGGTGGTCGACGGCTGGGAGCAGGCCTACAACGAGGAGTTCTCCGGTTCCGCCGGGGGCAGGAAGGCGAAGGCCGACCGGCCGCTCGTGGTGTCCTACGCCTCCTCGCCGCCCGCCGAGGTGATCTACGGCGACCCGAAGCCGGCCACCGCGCCGACCGGCGTCGCTTCCGGCACCTGCTTCCGGCAGATCGAGTTCGCGGGGCTGCTGGACAACGCGGCCGACAGCGAGGGCGGCAAGGCGCTGATCGACTTCCTGATCAGCAAGAGGTTCCAGCAGGACATGCCCCTCAACATGTTCGTGTATCCGGTGGTGAAGGGGGCGGCCGTCCCCGCCGAGTTCACCGCGTACGGGCCCGCCGCCGCGCACCCCGAGACCATGGACCCGGCGAAGATCGCCGACAACCGTGACGACTGGGTCAAGTCATGGACCTCGCTCGTACTGAAGTGACCGGGCGCGGGGCCCGCGCGGGGAGCGCGGCGCGGCTCGGTCTCCTGGCCTTGCCCGTCGCGTTCTTCGCGGTCTTCTTCGCCTACCCGGTCGCGGCCATCGTCGCCCGGGGGCTCCACGTCGACGGCTCGTGGCGCTTCGGGCGGCTGTGGGACGTGCTCGGGCAGTCCGACGTCCGCCACGTGCTGTGGTTCACCGCCTGGCAGGCGCTCGCCTCCACCGCGCTCACGCTGCTGGTGGCGCTGCCGGGCGCCTACGTGTTCGCGCGCCTGGACTTCCCGGGCAAGCAGGTGCTGCGCGCCGTCGTCACCGTGCCGTTCGTGCTGCCCACGGTGGTCGTCGGCACCGCGTTCCTCGCACTCGTCGGGCGCGGCGGGCTGCTCGACGAGCTGTGGGGCGTCCGCCTCGACACCACCGTGTGGGCGATCCTGCTCGCGCACGTCTTCTTCAACTACGCGGTCGTCGTGCGCACGGTGGGCGGGCTGTGGGCGCAGCTCGACCCGCGGCAGGAGGAGGCGGCGCGGATGCTGGGCGCGTCCCGGCTGCGGGCCTGGCGCACGGTGACCCTGCCGGCGCTTGGGCCGGCCGTCGCCGCGGCCGCGCTGATGGTCTTCCTGTTCACCTTCACCTCCTTCGGCGTGGTGCAGATCCTGGGCGGCCCGACCTTCTCCACCCTCGAAGTGGAGATCTACCGGCAGACCTCCGAGATCTTCGACCTGTCCACGGCGGCCGTCCTCACGATCGTCCAGTTCGCGGCCGTCGGCGCGATCCTCGCCGTGCACGCCTGGGCGGTGCGGCGGCGGGAGACCGCGCTGCGGCTGGTGGACGCGGCGGGCACGGCGCGTCGGCCGCGCGGGACCGCGCAGTGGGCGCTGCTGGCCGGGGTGCTCGCGAGCATCGCCGTCCTGCTGGTCCTGCCGCTCGCGGTGCTCGTGCAGCGCTCGCTGGACGCGCCCGGCCTCGCCTACTACCGCGCGTTGACCGGCGACGACGGCAACGTGTTCCTGGTCCCGCCGATCGACGCGATCGGCAACTCGCTGGAGTACGCCGTCGCCGCGACCGCGATCGCCGTGGCTGTCGGCGGGCTCGCCGCGGCCGCGCTCACCCGCAGGGACGCCGGACGGCTGGTCCGCGGCTTCGACGCGCTGCTGATGCTGCCGCTGGGCGTCTCCGCGGTGACCGTGGGCTTCGGGTTCCTCATCGCGCTCGACGAGCCGCCGCTGGACCTGCGCGGCACCTGGATCCTGGTGCCGCTGGCGCAGGCTCTGGTCGGCGTCCCCTTCGTCGTGCGGACCATGCTGCCGGTGCTGCGGGCGGTGGACCATCGGCTGCGGGAGGCGGCGGCCGTGCTCGGTGCGTCGCCCTGGCGGGTGTGGCGCGAGGTCGACCTGCCGATGGTGCGGCGGGCGCTGCTGGTCGCGGCCGGGTTCGCCTTCGCGGTGTCGCTGGGGGAGTTCGGGGCGACGGTGTTCATCGCGAGGCCCGACAACCCGACGCTGCCGGTGGCCGTGGCGCGGCTGCTGGGGCGGGCCGGGGAGCTCAACTACGGCCAGGCGATGGCGCTTTCGACGATTCTGATGGTGGTGTGCGCGGTGGCCCTGCTGGTGCTGGAGCGGCTGAGGACCGACGGGACGGGGGAGTTCTGATGCAGCTGCTCGAACTGGAGCGGGCCACCGTGCGGTTCGGCGGGCGGGCCGTGCTGGACGCGGTCGATCTCGCGGTCGCCGAGCACGAGGTGGTGTGCGTGCTCGGGCCCAGCGGGAGCGGCAAGTCGACGCTGCTGCGGGCCGTGGCCGGTCTGCAGCCCCTGGACTCCGGGCGGGTCCGGCTCGACGGGCGCGATCAGGCGGGGGTGCCCGCGCACCGGCGGGAGCTCGGGCTGATGTTCCAGGACCACCAGCTGTTCCCGCAGCGCGACGTCGGCGGCAACGTGGCCTTCGGGCTGCGGATGCACGGCATGGTCGGGCAGCGGCAGGGCGAGCGGGTGAGGGAGCTGCTCGACCTCGTCGGGCTGCCGGGCGCGGCCGGGCGGGCCGTGGCCTCCCTCTCCGGCGGTGAGCAGCAGCGGGTGGCGCTGGCCAGGGCCCTCGCGCCGCGCCCCCGGCTGCTGATGCTCGACGAGCCGCTCGGCCAGCTCGACCGGTCGCTGCGCGAGCGGCTGGTCGTCGAACTGCGGGAGCTGTTCGGCCGGTTGGGGACGACCGTGCTGGCCGTGACCCATGACCAGGGCGAGGCGTTCGCGCTGGCCGACCGGGTCGTGGTGATGCGGGACGGCCGGATCGCCCAGTCCGGTACGCCGCTGGAGGTGTGGCAGCGGCCGGCGGACGCCTTCGTGGCCCGCTTCCTCGGCTTCGACAACGTGGTGGCGGCCACGGTCACGGGGGAGGTGGCGGTCACGCCGTGGGGCAAGGCCCCGGTGCCGGCCGGGTCCGGTCAGGGGGCGCGCACCCTGCTCGTCCGGCCGGCCGGCGTGCGCCTGGGGGACGCGGAGGACGGTCTGCGCTGCACGGTCGCCGGCCGCACCTTCCGGGGCACGCATGTCGCCCTGCACCTCCAGCCGGAGGGCGCGCCGAGGCTGGAGGCGGCGTGCGCGCTGCGCGACGCGCCGGAGGTCGGAAGCGCGGTGGGGGTGTCCTTCGATCCGGCCGACATCGTGGTGCTGGACTGAGCCGGGGCCCTAGGGTCTTGCGCATGACTGTTCTCACGCATGAGCGGTATTGCGACGAAATCGCCCACCAGGTGGGCGAGTTGAGGACCGTGGTGACCTCTGGGGCGGACCTGGCGGCGACCGTGCCCACCTGTCCCGACTGGTCGCTGGAACAGCTCGTGCGGCATCTGGGCGGCGCCCTGCGCTGGGTCGACGCGCTCGTGCGGACACGGGCGCAGGAGAACATCCCGGACGAGCGGATCGCGTTGCTCGGCGGACCGGACGCCGAGGGCGACCCGGCCGCGCTCGACGCCTGGCTCGCGCAGAGCGCCGAACTGGTCGTCGGCGCGCTGCGCGAGGCCGGCCCGGACACGAAGGTCTGGGGCTGGGCCGGCGTGTTCGACAGCGGCTTCTGGGCGCGCCGGATGACTCATGAGATCACCGTGCACCGCGCCGACGCCGCGCTCGCCGCCGGACTGCCCTACGCGGTGGCGCCCGACGTGGCCGCCGACGCCGTGGACGAGTGGCTGGAGCTCGTGCGGTGGGTGCAGCGCAACGAGCCGCAGCCGGCGGCCGGGGACCTGCCGGCCGCCGACCGCACCATCCAGCTGCACGCCACGGACGCGCCGGCCGAGCCGGACGCCGGACGAGGCGGGGTGACGGTTCCCCCGGGCGAGGCGTGGGGACGGGTGATCGAGCTCACCGAGCAGGGCGTCGTCCGGCGCCCCGGCCATGAGGAGACGGCGGTCACCCTGCGCGGCCCGCTCACGTCCGTGCTGCTCGCCTTCTACGGCCGGCTGCCGCTGGACAGCCCCGGGCTGGAGGTCCTCGGCGAGCGCGAGGTGCTGGAGTCCTGGCTGGCGAAGACGGAGTTCGGCTGAGGGCCTGGCCCGAGGCCGTCCGCGTGCTCGCTGGGCGTCGGTCGGCCGTGCGGGTCAGCGCTGGCTGGATCCGCGGCGGCGCATCCCGAAGAACACCGCGCCGCCGCCGACGGCGACCAGGGCGGCCGCGATGCCGACGATCAGACCGGTGTTGGAGTTGGCGCCGGTCTCGGCGAGGTTGGACTCCTGGGCCGCGGGCGACGGGGCGTTGCTCGCGGGGGCCGGGACCGGGGCCGCGGCGCTGCCGCTCGCCGAGTCGGACGGGGGCGCCGACGGGGTGGCCGTCTCGGCCGGCGCAGCGGTCTGCGACGGGGTCGAGGACGGGGTCGAGGACGGCGTCGAGGACGGGGTGGTGGTCGGGGTCGTCGTGTCCTCGGCCTTGCAGGCCTCGGACGGGGTGGTCACGTTCGGGGCGATGTCCGCGTCGACGAACGTCTTCTTGCCCTTGACGGCCAGGACGTGGACCCGGTAAACGGCGTTCGGCTCCCAGTCCTCGGCGAAGGAGACGGTGACGCCCTTCTTCGAGCCGGTGACCGTCTGTTCCGTGCCGACCTGCCGGAGGTCGGCGCCGTTGTTCTCGAGGAAGACGGTGATGACGGCCGGGACGCGGGTGGCGTCCTTGTCGGTGACGGTGATGACGCCCTTCGTGCCGTCACAGGCGGCAGCGGCGGAGAACTCGGTGATGTCGCAGGCCAGCGCGGTGCCGGCGGCGCTGAGCGCGAGGGCCGCGGAGGCGGCGGTGACTCCGAGCAGGCGCACCGAACGGGCGGCGGTACGGCGGGAAAGGGACACGTTTGTCCTTTACGGGAAGCGCAACTGCGGGGGGTGGAGGGGGAGATGGCGCCCCCGGGTGAGCCGAGTGCGTCACCATCCCCAGCAGGCTCACAGGTCTATAAGCGTTTCATAAGAAGTGTCAATGCGGCGACCCCTCTGAGTGGTTGGCTTTACGAGCTTATTAACCAGCGAGACGTTTCAGCGCCTCCGGCGCCTCCTCGATCCGGTCAACCAGGGCGATACGGGACTCCATCGACCGCTCCCGGGCCAGCGAGCGCAGCAGCGGCCAGGCCGGGAGGCGTTCCGTCCAGTGCGCGCGGTTCACGAGCACCATCGGCGTCGGCTCGCCTCGCGACTCGTAGTAGTTGGGCGTCGCGTTGTCGAAGATCTCCTGGACGGTCCCGGCGGCGCCCGGCAGGAACACCACGCCCGCCGTGCAGCGGGCCAACAGGCCGTCCTCGCGGGTGGCGTTGGAGAAGTACTTGGCGATGTGCGCGGCGAACGGGTTGGGCGGCTCGTGGCCGTAGAACCAGGTGGGGACGGCGACCGAGGGGCCGCCGCCGGGCCAGTTCGCGCGGACCTCGAACGCGGCCCGCGCCCAGTCGGTGACCGACGGGGTGAACTTCGGCGCCTTGGCGAGGATCCGCAGGGCCTCGGTGAGCATCCCGGCCTCGAAGGGGGCCGCGTAGGCGCCGAGGTTGGCCGCCTCCATGGCGCCGGGTCCGCCGCCCGTCGCCACCGTGAGTCCGCCGCGCGCCAGTTCACGGCCCAGCCGGGCCGCACCCGCGTACTCCTCGGTGCCGCGCGCCATCGCGTGACCGCCCATCACGCCCACCACCCGCGCGCCGACGAGCAGTTCGTCGAGGGCGTCCGAGACGGCGTCGTCGTGGATCGAGCGGAGCATCGAGCCGAAGATGTCGCCGTCGGACCTGGTGCGCTGGAACCACGCGTACGTCAGAGCGTCGGGGGTCGCCTCGTACCCCTCGTCGAGGGAGGCGAACAGTTCGTCAGGGGAGTAGACGTAGCCGCGGTAGGGGTCGAAGGACAGGCCCGGGACGGGCGGGAAGACCAGGGCGCCGCGGGCACGCGCGCGGGCGGCCGCCTCGGGATCCATCGGGCAGCCGAGGAAGACGGCGCCCGAGGTGTCGAGGGAGAGCAGGGCGTCCGTACGGTTCGTCAGGTCGACGGACTGGACGCGGAAGTGGGAGAGCGTGCCGTGAGCGGCGACCACCTCGTCGAACTCGGCGAGGGACTCGATCTCACGGTCGTGGGGGGAACCGTCGAAGGGCTGGGCGGGTGTCGTCGGATGCACCCGCCCATGCTAGGCACCGGTGGGCCGGCGATCGGGGCCGTCGCCGGTCTCCGTCTCGGCTCGGCCCCGGTTCGGCGTCGGCGCCGGTCAGCCCTGGACGGCCGACGGGTCCATCCAGACGATCTCCCAGGTGTGCCCGTCGAGGTCGTCGAAGGAGCGGCCGTACATGAAGCCGTGGTCCTGGGTCTCGCCGCTGGGCGAACCGCCCAGTGCGAGCGCCCGGTCGACCAGCTCGTCGACCTTCTCGCGGCTCTCGGCGCTGAGCGCGATCAGCACCTCGCTGGTGGTCGCGGAGTCCGCGATCTGCTTCTTGGTGAAGGTCGAGTAGAACGGCTTGGTGAGCAGCATCGCGACGATCGTGTCGCTGATCACCACGGAGGCCGCGTTGTCGTCGCTGAACTGCGGGTTGATCGAGTAGCCGAGCTCCGTGAAGAACTTCTTCGAGGCGTCGAGGTCGTTCACGGGCAGGTTCACGAAGATCATCTGCTGGTGGCCCGAGGTGCTCATCTGGTCTCTCCCGGAGGATCGCTGCCGCTGTGTGCGTTGTCGGTGGGTAGACCGGGGGTCCGCGCGAAACTCATCGGCCCCGGGAGATCTCTTCTGCGCCGGTCTTCTGCCGGAGTGCTTCGGTGCCGGAGCGCGGTGGTGCCGGAGGGCGGTGGTGCCGGAGTGCTGCGGCGCCGAAGTGTTGGAGTGCGAGGTGCGGCAAGCGGGTCAGCGCAGCAGCGGGAGGGCGGCCAGTTCGGCCACGACCAGGGTGAGCGGGACGAAGAGCGCCAGCAGGGCGGCGGTGCGCAGGGCGGCGGCGCCGCGCAGCGTCTTGGCGGGGGCGCCCAGGCGCAGCAGGGCGGCCGTGGTGTCGGCGCGGGACTGCCTGGCCTCCACGGCCGCGGTCAGCAGGGTGGCCAGGGTGCAGCCGGCCACCACCAGGGCGCCGAGGGTGGTGAGGGGTCCGAAGGAGGGGTCGGCCGGGTCGTACAGCCTGGCCATCGTGTACGCGCCGGAGGCCACCGCGCAGACCACGCCCAACGGACGGCCGATGCGGGCGGCCTCCTGCATCAGTCCGCGCCCTGCGAGGAGGCGCAGGGCACCCGGGCGGGCCGACTGCAGCAGGCGGCCGCACAGATGGGCGAGGCCGGGGCCGGCGAGCGCGAGGCCCACGGCGGTGAGCGTCCACCCGAGCAGGACGGCGGCCGGGCCGGTGGGCAGGCCCCCGGGCAGGGGGAGCCCGCCCACGTCGGGACCGCGGTCGGCGTACGCCTCCACGGCCAGACCGACGGCCAGCAGGGCCGTGCCCCAGGGGAGGGCTGTGGGGTCGGGGGCCGGGACGTCCCGAGGGAGGTCCTGGGGGACGTCCTGAGGCGCTGAACCGTTCACGCAACCGTTCACGGGGCCCGAGGCCGTCTCCACGGGGGCGCCGTTCACCGGGGCGGGGGACGCGTCGTCCGGAGTCGAGGGCGAGCCGTCGGCCGCCTGGGCCCGGACGGTCGCGGCGCCGGCGGCCGCGGTGGGGCGGACGGCCCGGCTGCCGAATCTGCCGTAGGCCCCGAACGTCTCTCCCGGGCCCGCCGTCGCGTACGCCCCGAACCGGCCGAACATCCTGGGCGTCGCCCGGGCCGCCACCCGCGCGTCCCGCGGGCGCAGCATCAGGACCACCGCGACCGACGAGGACACCGGCGCCAGGGCCAGCAGGGTCAGGGCGCCAGGCCATGGCAGCGGCCGGCCGGCCGCCAGGAAGTCCTCGGCCGCTCCGTCGAAGGGCATGCCCGAGAGGTCGCCGCGCAGATGGAGGAAGACCAGCAGTGCCAGCATGGAGCCGAGCAGCGTCGACAGGGCCGTCGTCAACGCCGAGACGGCCATCAGCCGGCCCGGACCCAGGCCGATCGCCGCCAGTCCGGGGCGGGGCCGGGTGCCCGGGTCGGTGCGGGCCACCGCCAGCGCGAGATGGACGGTCGCCGCCAGCGGGACCACGCACCAGGCCAGCCGGAGTGCGGAGGCCGCGGAGTCCTCGGGGTGGATCAGGGCGTGGCCGAGGGTGCTCAGCAGGAGGAAGCCGGTGCCCGCCGACGCCGCCGCCACCAGCAGACGGCGCAACTGGACGGCGGGTCGGGCGCTGCGGGTCAGACGGACAGCGAGCACGCCGCCCCCCGGCCTTCCGACTCCGTGACCGGGGGAAGGTGGACCGTCCTGACCCGGCGCCCGTCCAGCAGCGGCACGGTCCGGTCGGCGAGAGCCGCCGTCTCCGGGTCGTGGGTGGCCAGCACCACCGTGATGCCGTGCGAGCGGGCGGCCGTCGTCAGGGTGCGCAGGACCTGGGCCCGGTCCGCCCGGTGCAGGGGCGCCGTCGGCTCGTCCGCGAACAGCACCGAGGGGGCCGGGGCCAGGGCGCGGGTGATGCAGACCCGCTGACGCTCGGCCTGGGTGAGCTCGTGCGGGCGGCAGTGGGAGCGGTCGCCGATGTCCAGGCGCTCCAGCCACTCCAGCGCGGCGACCTTGGACCGACGGCGGCTGGTGCCGCGCAGCATCAGGGGGAGGGCCGCGTTCTCCCAGACGTTGAGCTCGGGGACGAGGAGCGGCGCAGGGTCGATCCAGCCGAAGCGGTCGCGGCGCAGCCGTTCGCGGGCCATCGGGCCCATCGTGTGCACGGGCACGCTGTTGAACCAGACCTCCCCGCGCTGGGCGGACGCCAGACCCGACAGACAGCGCAGCAGGGTCGTCTTGCCGCTGCCGCGCGGTCCGCTGACGGCGAGGATCTCGCCCTCCCGCACACCCAGCGACACCCCGCCCAGCCCGGGGGAGCCGTCGGGGTGCGAGAAGTGCAGGGAGCGTGCCCAGAGCACGTCGTTGTCCGGCGGGGCCTCCATGGCGTACACCTCGGTTCAGATCTGTGGTTCCCGTGCCGTTCCCCCGTGCGGGGGAACGAGGACAGGGCCGATCGGTCACTGGCACGCTAAGGAGGCGAGGGCGGCCTTCCGGACAGCACGCGGCCCCGGGCCGCCGTTTCTCACTCGAACGGTCGACGCCGGGGCAGGTGTTGATCAGCTGATCAGGCTGACGTCACAGCTTCGTCCACGCCTCCGTGAGGGTGGCGCGCAGGATCTGCTCGATCTCGTCGAAGGTCTCCTGGTTGGAGATCAGCGGCGGGGCGAGCTGGACGACCGGGTCGCCGCGGTCGTCGGCACGGCAGTACAGGCCGTTGTCGTAGAGCGCCTTGGAGAGGAAGCCGTACAGGACGCGCTCGGTCTCCTCGTCGTCGAACGACTCCTTCGTCGCCTTGTCCTTGACGAGTTCGATGCCGTAGAAGAAGCCGTTGCCGCGGACGTCGCCGACGATCGGCAGGTCGTGCAGCTTCTCCAGGGTGGAGCGGAACGCGCCCTCGTTGTCCAGCACGTGCTGGGTGAGGTTCTCGCGCTCGAACAGGTCGAGGTTGGCGAGGCCGACGGCCGCGGACACCGGGTGGCCGCCGAAGGTGTAGCCGTGCAGGAAGGTGTTGTCGCCCTTGTAGAACGGCTCGGCGAGCTTGTCGGAGATGATGCAGGCGCCGATCGGGGAGTAGCCCGAGGTCATGCCCTTGGCGCAGGTGATCATGTCCGGGACGTAGCCGAACTTGTCGCAGGCGAACATCGTGCCGAGGCGGCCGAAGGCGCAGATGACCTCGTCCGAGACGAGCAGCACGTCGTACTGGTCGCAGATCTCGCGCACCCGCCGGAAGTAGCCGGGCGGCGGCGGGAAGCAGCCGCCGGCGTTCTGGACCGGCTCCAGGAAGACGGCCGCGACCGTGTCCGGGCCCTCCATGAGGATCTGCTGCTCGATCTGGTCGGCGGCCCAGCGGCCGAAGGCCTCCGGGTCGTCGCCGAACAGCGGGGCGCGGTAGATGTTCGTGTTGGGCACCTTGTGCGCGCCCGGGACGAGCGGCTCGAAGGGAGCCTTCAGGGCCGGCAGTCCGGTGATGGACAGGGCGCCCTGCGGGGTGCCGTGATAGGCGACCGCGCGGGAGATGACCTTGTACTTGGTCGGCTTGCCCTGCAGCTTGAAGTACTGCTTGGCGAGCTTCCAGGCGGTCTCCACGGCCTCGCCGCCGCCGGTGGTGAAGAAGACCTTGTTCAGGTCGCCCGGCGCGTGGTCGGCCAGGCGCTCCGCCAGTTCCACTGCCTTGGGGTGGGCGTAGGACCACACCGGGAAGAACGCGAGCTCCTGCGCCTGCTTGAAGGCCGCCTCGGCGAGCTCCACGCGCCCGTGGCCCGCCTGGACCACGAACAGGCCCGCGAGACCGTCGAGGTAGCGCTTGCCCTTGTCGTCGTAGATGTAGGTGCCCTCGCCCCGGACGATGGTCGGGACCGGCGAGTTCTCGTACGAGGACATGCGGGTGAAGTGCATCCACAGGTGGTCGTACGCGGTGCGGCTGAGGTCCTTGGTGCTCACGGTTATCGGGTCCTCACGGTTATCGGGTTCCCCACATGTAGGTCTGCTTCTTCAGCTTGAGGTAGACGAAGCTCTCGGTGGAGCGCACGCCGGGCAGGGCGCGCATGCGTTTGTTGATGACGTCGAGGAGGTGGTCGTCGTCCTCGCAGACGATCTCGGCGAGGACGTCGAACGAGCCCGCCGTCATCACCACGTACTCGACCTCCGGCATGGCGGTCAGCGCGTCCGCGATGGACTCGACGTCCCCCTCGACGTTGATCCCGACCATCGCCTGCCGGCGGAAGCCCACGGTGAGCGGGTCCGTGACGGCGACGATCTGCATCACGCCCTGGTCGAGCAGCTTCTGGACGCGCTGGCGCACGGCCGCCTCGGACAGGCCCACGGCCTTGCCGATCGCGGCGTACGGCCGACGGCCGTCCTCCTGCAACTGCTCGATGATGGCGAGGCTCACGGCATCCAGGTGAGGGGTGCTGCCGTTCCTGGACTCGCGGGAGTCCCTGTGCTCTGCGCTTCGACTGGCCACGGCCACACTGTGCACGACGTCTCGACAGTTCCGCAAGGTCGAGGCGATGAAATTCGTTGTTTACGTGTGTGAGATCTGCGGATTCCGCAGCCGTCACGCGATCGGGGGTGTTGAAAACGCGGGCGCGCGGATTAGGGTGGTGTCTCAGTCCATGGACACCCCCAGCAGTAAGAAACCGATCAGGAGGCCGGCAGTGAGCACCGAGCTGCGCCGGATGCGCAAACTACGGAATTACATCGCCGGCGAGTTCCGGGACGCCGCCGACGGACGGACCACCGAGGTGGTCAACCCGGCGACGGGTGAGGCGTACGCGACCGCGCCGCTGTCCGGCCCGGCGGACGTCGACGCCGCCATGGCGGCCGCCGCCGAGGCCTTCCCGGGCTGGCGCGACACCACCCCGGCCGAGCGCCAGAAGGCCCTCCTCAAGATCGCGGACGCGTTCGAGGAGCGCGCCGAGGACCTCATCGCGGCGGAGGTGGAGAACACGGGCAAGCCGATCGGCCTGACCCGCTCCGAGGAGATCCCGCCGATGGTGGACCAGATCCGCTTCTTCGCGGGCGCGGCCCGGATGCTGGAGGGGCGCTCGGCCGGCGAGTACATGGACGGGATGACCTCGATCGTCCGCCGTGAGCCGGTCGGCGTCTGCGCGCAGGTCGCGCCGTGGAACTACCCGATGATGATGGCGGTGTGGAAGTTCGCCCCGGCGATCGCGGCCGGCAACACGGTGGTGCTCAAGCCGTCGGACACCACCCCGGCCTCCACCGTCCTGATCGCCGACATCATCGGCTCGATCCTGCCCAAGGGCGTCTTCAACGTCGTCACCGGAGACCGGGACACCGGCCGGCTGATGGTCGAGCACCCGACCCCGGCGATGGCCTCCATCACCGGCTCGGTCCGCGCCGGCATGTCGGTCGCCGAGTCCGCGTCCAGGGACCTCAAGCGGGTCCACCTGGAGCTCGGCGGCAAGGCGCCGGTCGTCGTCTTCGAGGACACCGACATCGCCAAGGCCGTCGAGGACATCTCCGTCGCGGGCTACTTCAACGCCGGCCAGGACTGTACGGCCGCCACCCGCGTGCTGGTCCAGGAGTCGATCCACGACGAGTTCGTGGCCGCGCTCGCGAAGGCCGCCTCCGAGACGAAGACCGGGCAGCCGGACGACGAGGACGTGCTGTACGGGCCGCTCAACAACCCCAACCAGCTCCAGCAGGTGGCCGGCTTCATCGAGCGGCTGCCCGCCCACGCCAAGGTCGAGGCGGGCGGTGAACGGGTCGGCGACAAGGGCTACTTCTACGCCGCGACCGTGGTCAGCGGGCTCAAGCAGGACGACGAGATCATCCAGAACGAGGTCTTCGGCCCGGTCATCACCGTGCAGTCCTTCACGGACGAGAACCAGGCCGTGGAGTGGGCCAACGGCGTCGACTACGCCCTCGCCTCCTCGGTGTGGACGAAGGACCACGGCCGGGCGATGCGGATGTCCAAGAAGCTCGACTTCGGCTGCGTGTGGATCAACACCCACATCCCGCTGGTCGCCGAGATGCCCCACGGCGGCTTCAAGAAGTCCGGCTACGGCAAGGACCTCTCGGGCTACGGCTTCGACGACTACACCCGCATCAAGCACGTCATGACGTCCCTGGACGCGTAGCGCTCCGCGGGTTCGGCCGCAGACGGGCACGGCGGTTCTCCGCCGTGCCCGTCGCGTTCGCGGGCCGGCGCGTCCCGCGGGCCCGCGGACTGCGACCCTGTCGGCGGCCCGTCGCCGGCACAGGGCGGCCGCGGGGCGCGCCTCGTGCGAGGGGCAGGGTCGCTCCCGGGCCGGGACACCTCGACCGCCGCGCCCGCGCCCGCGCCCCCGCCGATTCCGAGCGGTGCGTCACCGGGACCGGGAGAGGACGGGCGAACGTGGCCCGTCCGCCCGTCCGCCCGTCCGCCCGTCCGTCCGTCCGGCTGTCCGCCTGTCCGCCCGCCGGTCCGTCCGTCCGCCCGCCTGTCCGCCTGTCCGTCGGTCCGCCCGTCCGTCCGTCGGTCCGTCCGTCCGTCGGTCCGTCCGGCCGTCCGTCGGTCCGGCCGTCCGTCGGTC
>NZ_JBHVYK010000039.1:0-68978 GCF_042880855.1 Streptomyces sp. NPDC058291 | reverse complement strand
CCCCTGAGGAGCAGAGGAACGGCAGGCCGAGCGCGTCGGCCCGGGCGGCCGCGGCGCGGGCGGCGACGCTGTGGTACTCGCCCGCCAGGGCTGCCACGCCCAGCCGGGCCAGTTCGTCCGCGGCGGCCTCGGCCCGCCGCGGGTCGGCCGCGGTGTCACGCACCATCCCAGCGGCCGTCCCCCGACTCCGCCGGCGTCATTGACTTCACGGACGCCCGACCCGAGTCCGGCGAGCAGGTGTCGACCCGCCTCGACCCAGCCCGGCCGGGTCAGCGGAACGAGTGCGCCGATCAGGACGGACGATCCGTCAGCCCGCCCCGCTGCGGACGCTGACCGCGTGTTCATCGGGGTGCCCATGCCGGACATTGCGTCCACCGACGTCACCGCCGGGCAACCGGTTGTCGCACGGACAGCCGGTCATCGCGCGGACAGCCGGGGAGGCCGTCGTCATCCCTGCGGCGTCGGACGTCGGGGCGCGAACCGCAGGCCGCGGTCGACGTCCCGGCGCGGGAGCTCGGCGGCGGGGCTCCTCGGCGCCCCGGCCACGTCGCCGACCGGCGCGTACGACCGCGGACAACGGCGTTGCGCCGCCCCGTCACGATCACTAGGGTCGACCGCGTGACTGCCGGGTCGGCCATGTGCCACGCACGAGTGAGGTTCCCGGCCTCGGCGTGAGCGCGAGGCGGGCAAGAGCCCCGCCCCTTCTCCGTGTCCTTGCTCCCGGCGCCCGTGCGCGGCGCCTCACCCCAGCGGATCACGAGACCCGGAGACACACCACAGATGCCCACTGCCCCGAGCCACCCGTACGAGCCCGACCGGCCGGCCGACGCCGTCCAGCTGAACCACACCGCTGTGTACGCCCACGACCGGCTGCTGTCCGCCGAGTTCATCGCCGCGATCCTGGGCCTGGAGGTCGGCGCCCCGTTCGGACCGTTCCTGCCCGTCGACCTCGGCAACGGCGTGACGCTCGACTACTACGAGAAGCGCGACGAGCCGATCCAGTCGCAGCACTACGCGTTCCTCGTGCCCGACGAGCGGTTCGACGCCGTGATCGCTCGTCTGGAGGCGGTCGGGGTCCCCTACTACGCGGATCCCGGCCAGACCGAACCGGGCCAAGTCAACCGTCTGTTCGGCGGTCGCGGCGCCTACTTCGCCGACCCGGCCGGCCACAACATGGAGATCCTGACCCGGCCTTACGCCCGCCCGTAGCGGACCGCCCGTAGCAAGCCGCCCGCCGGTCACCGGCCCGACCGGGCGGCTCCCTCCCCCCGACTCCTGAGGAGACAGGCCATGACGGACACCACCGAGACCGCCGCCGCCGCGTTCGCGGAGATCCCGGGCACCACCCTTGCCGACGTCCTGGGCCGCGCGCAGGTCATGGACATCACCGTCCGACCGCTGTGGTCACCGGTGCCGCGGGTGGCCGGGCCGGCCTTCACCGTGCGGTGCCCGCCCGGCGACAATCTCATGCTGCACGCGGCCGTCCACCGCGCGCCTCCCGGCGCCGTCATCGTCGTGGAGTCGGGCGATCTGCACCACGCCCTGGCCGGCGGCAACGTGTGCGCCGTCGCCCAGCGCCGGGGCGTCGCCGCGTTCGTCGCCGACGGGCTCATCCGCGACCTGGCCGAGGTCCGGGGCCTGGGCTTCCCCGTGTTCGCCCGAGGGGTGATCCCCTTTCCGGGGAGCAAGAAGGCGGTCGAGCCGCTCAATGGGCCGGTGCGCTGCGCGGGAGTCACCGTGCACGCCGGTGACGTGGTCGTCGCCGACGAGGAGGGCATCGTCGTCGTCCCCGCCGCCCGCGTCCAGGACACGCTGACCGCCGCCCGGGCCAAGCTGGCCGAGGAGGCCGACGAGACGATCGAGGCCTGGGAGCAGGCCCACCGGACCCGCATCGACGAGATCCTGCGCGCTCACGCGGACCCGGACCGGGCATCCGACTGAGGAGACGCCCGGTGCGGTCGCCGGCTGTCGAGCAACTCCCGGAGACGGCGCCGGAAGCGCAGTGCGATGCCGGCGCCGCGAGAGGCGCGCCCGTGATCAGGGCGCCCTGACGAGTGACGCGGACCGGGCCGCGCACCGGTGCCGCCCGTCAGCGGTCAGCCGCCAGCCGCCAGCCGCCAGCCGCCAGCCGCCAGCCGATCGTCGACCGGCGCGGTCCGCGGGCCTTCGGCAGCGGTCCTGCGGCGGATCGGCCGCGCTCGTCGGTCCGCCGTCCCGGGTCCGCCGTCCCGGTTCGGCGTCCCGAGGAATTCCGCGGTGATCCGCGGTACCCCTCGGGTGGAACCGGCGGAGCGGGTCAGCCCTCCGAGCGGACGGGCAGCCGCCATCCCGGGCGCGGGAAGTGGCAGGTGTAGCCGTCGGGGTAGCGCTCCAGGTAGTCCTGGTGCTCGGGCTCGGCCTCCCAGAAGGGGCCGACCGGCTCGACCTCGGTGACGACCTTGCCCGGCCACAGTCCGGAGGCGTCCACGTCCGCGATGGTGTCCTCGGCGATCCGCTTCTGCTCGTCGTCCGCGTAGTAGATCGCGGAGCGGTAGCTGAGGCCGATGTCGTTGCCCTGGCGGTTCTTGGTGCTCGGGTCGTGGATCTGGAAGAAGAACTCCAGGATCGCCCGGAAGTCGGTCTCCCGCGGGTCGAAAAGGATCTCGATGGCCTCGGCGTGCGTGCCGTGGTTACGGTACGTCGCGTTCGGCACGTCGCCCCCGGTGTATCCGACCCGGGTCGCCGTGACGCCCGGGAGCCGGCGGATCAAGTCCTGCATCCCCCAGAAGCATCCCCCCGCGAGCACGGCCCTCTGCGTCTGCGCTGCCATGTCGGCTTCCTCCCTGTCTGTGGCCGCGGCCACCCTGCGCTCTCGCGCACACCCTGGGCCTCTCGGCCTTTGTCGCTACAGCGCGTACAACCGGCACGCCCCCTCAACAATTCCGCGCCGGGCCGCCCGCCGCCGTCGGCGAACCGGCGACCGACGAACATCGCCTGCCCCGCGTTGGACGGCAGGTAGGGGCTGATGTCGTCCTGCCAGGAGCTCGGCACGGCCGCACCTCGGCCGGACGCGTCCGCGAGGTTCCTGGTGTGGGCCGACCGTCGATTGCGAGCGCGACGGCGTCCTCGCCCCCGCGCCCTCGCTCACTCCTGAGGATGGGGGCCCTGGCGCATCCGGCGGTCGGCGCGACGGCGTCGTCGTGCGCGGAGGCCGCGGCGGAGGCCGTGAGCACGGCGTCCGCGCCCGGCCCGCCGCCCAGGACCGTTCCTCCGGTGGTCAGGACGGGCAGCGCCGCGATCACGGCGCCCCATGAGCGAACCCTCGGCCTGTCGTCATACGACTCCTCTGGTGGCATCAGACAGGGGATGTCCGGCACTCTGATCCAGGCATGTCATGCATATGACACTCACGAGACGGTGCGAAATTTCGGCTCACTTTCGGATCGCCGATCTGAAGGACGATAGAGACCCTCACCGAGGTGTCAACCCCGTGGTGCCGGTCAGCCGACCCCTCCACGGCCGAGCGGCCACCACCGGGCGCTCCGCACGACCGTCCGGCCTGCCGACCCGAACCCTTCGACCGCCGAAATATTTCGATGACGACAACGACTCATGCGAGACATATTGACGGGAGCTGTCGACCTCCTATCATCCTGATTGCTCGGCCATTCGACGGGTGTTAGCGATCGAACCTCGAAGGATCGATTCCCCACACGGCACCGCTCGCAGAGAGATCGACACATGGCCATGTCATGCTCTGATCAAACCCCGGGTCGTCGCCAGGTGCTGGCCGCCGCCACCGGCCTCGCCGCCGGCGCCCTGCTTCCGCTCGACCCGGCCCGCGCCGCCGCCTCGTCCTTCACCAACCCGGTGATCTGGCAGGACTTCGCGGACATCGACGTCATCCGCGTCGGCGCCGCCTACTACGCCTCCGCGTCGACGATGCACTACTCGCCGGGCGCACCCGTTCTGCGCTCGTACGACCTGGTGAGCTGGGAGATCGCCGGGCACTCGGTGCCCACCCTGGCCTTCGGCGCCAAGTACGACCTCAACGGCGCCCGCGGGTACGTCCGGGGCGTCTGGGCGTCCTCACTGGCCTACCGGCCGGGCAACAGGACCTTCTACTGGCTCGGCCAGATCGACTTCGCCAGGACCTACGTCTACACGGCCACCGCCGCCGAGGGGCCCTGGACCCGGCTCACCACGATCGCCACGCCCTACTACGACGCCGGACTGCTCGTCGACACCGACGACACCCTGTACGTGGCGTACGGCAACACCACCATCAGCGTGGCCCAGCTCTCGCCCGACGGACGCGGCCAGGTCCGCACCCAGCAGGTGTTCACCGCGCCGTCGAGCGTCGGCACCCTCGAAGGCTCCCGCTTCTACAAGATCAACGGCCAGTACTACATCTTCCTGACCCGACCCGCGAACGGCCAGTACGTCCTCAAGTCGTCGGGCGGACCCTTCGGCCCCTACACGATGCGGCAGGTCCTGCTCGACCTGCGCGGCCCGATCGCGGGCGGCGGCGTCCCGCACCAGGGCGGCCTGGTGCAGACCCAGAACGGCGCCTGGTACTACCTGGCCTTCGTCGACGCCTACCCCGGCGGCCGGGTCCCCGTCCTGGCGCCGATCGCCTGGACCTCGGACGGCTGGCCCGTCGTCCAACTGGTGAACGGCGCCTGGGGCGCCTCGTATCCCCAGCCCGCACTGCCCGCCCCACCCCACCAGGTCACCCCCATGACCGGCGTCGACACCTTCGACGGGACGACCCTCAAGCCGAGGTGGGAGTGGAACCACAACCCGGACGGCGCCAAGTGGTCGGTCGGCGACGGACTGACCCTGCGCACCGCGACCGTCACCGACGACCTCTACTGGGCCCGCAACACGCTCACCCACCGCATCCAGGGCCCCACCTCCACCGCGACGGCCGACTTCGACCTCTCCGCCATGCGCGACGGCGACCGGAGCGGACTCGCTCTGCTGCGGGACTCCTCCGCCTGGATCGGCGTCAAGCGCGACGGCGGCGTGACACGGCTGGTCATGGTCAACGGGCTGACCATGGACGGCAGTTGGAACACCACCGGCACCGGCGTCGAAGTCGCCGCCACGCCCCTGACGGGCAACCGCGTCCGGCTGCGCGCCGCCGCCGACATCCGCCCCGGCGCGGCGCGGCCCGCGGTCTTCTCCTACAGCACCGACGGTGCCGCCTTCGTCCGCCTCGGCCCCGCCTTCTCCCTGGGCAACGACTGGCGGTTCTTCATGGGCTACCGCTTCGCCCTCTTCAACCACGCCACCCGGGCGCTCGGCGGAACGGTCCGCGTCTCGCGGTTCGAACTGTCCACGCCCTGACCCGGTCCGCCGGAGTCACCACACCCACCGAACCCATCCGTCCGACCCCGCCAACCATTCGAGGAGAACCATGAACCCGCTGAAACGGCTCGGCCTGCGCCGGGCCTCGGTGTTACCCCTGCTGGCCGTGGCCGCGCTGGCGACGCCGGCGGCCACGACCGCCGCGACCGCCGCGCCCGACGCCGTCCGGGCCTCCGCACTGGGCGCGCAAGCCGCACAGTCCGGACGCTACTTCGGGACCGCGGTGGCCGCCGGAAGGCTCGGCGACGGCACGTACACCGGAATCCTGGACCGCGAGTTCAACGCGGTCACCCCGGAGAACGAGATGAAGTGGGACACGACCGAACGCTCCCGCGGCTCGTTCAACTTCGGCCCCGGCGACCAGATCGCCAACCGCGCCGCCGCCCACGGCCAGCGCGTACGCGGCCACACGCTCGTGTGGCACTCCCAACTGCCCGGCTGGGTCAGCTCCATCAGGGACGCGAACACCCTGCGCAGCGTGATGAACAACCACATCGCCACCGTGGCCAACCACTACAAGGGCCGCGTCTACGCCTGGGACGTGGTCAACGAGGCCTTCGCCGACGGCGGCAGCGGCCAGCACCGCTCCTCGGTGTTCCAGGACGTGCTCGGCAACGGCTTCATCGAGGAGGCGTTCCGCACCGCCCGCTCGGCCGACCCGGCGGCCAAGCTCTGCTACAACGACTACAGCATCGAGGACTGGAACGCGCCGAAGACCCAGGGCGTCTACCGCATGGTCCGCGACTTCAAGGCGCGCGGCGTGCCCATCGACTGCGTCGGCTTCCAGTCCCACTTCGGCGCCGGCGGCCCGCCGTCCACCTTCCAGACCACGCTGTCGAACTTCGCCGCCCTCGGCGTGGACGTCCAGATCACCGAGCTGGACATCGCGCAGGCGCCGACCGCCGGGTACACGAACACGGTGCGAGCCTGCATGAACGTCGGGCGCTGCACCGGCATCACGGTCTGGGGCATCCGGGACAGCGACTCCTGGCGCTCCGGGGAGAACCCGCTGCTGTTCGACCGCAACGGCAACAAGAAGCCCGCCTACCGGTCGGCCCTGACCGCGCTGGGCGGCACGCCCGCCGCACGCGGCGCGGACGCGCCCCGGTCCGCCGCCGCACCGCCCTCCGGGATCCGAACCCTCACCGGGACCGACTCCACCAGCTGACCGATGCGGGCCTCCGGGAGGTGGAGCCCGGGGGCCCGCAGTCGTCACCCGACCGCGGCCGGGTACGGACAGGGGCGGCCGGCGGGCCTGGTCGACGGCAGACGCCCGCCGCATGACGAGGGATGGCGCGGCCCCCCGCGCGGTGCGAGCATGGAAGTGGTGCCGGCACCACTGCGCGCTCTCGCCAGGAGGTGGTCATGGCCAAGCAACTCGTCGTGTGCTGCGACGGAACCTGGAACTTCGCCGACCAGCCGAGCAGGACCAACGTGGCCAAGGTCGCGCTCTCCGTGCGCCCGGGGTACGCCGCCGGCCAGGAGCAACGCGTCTACTACCACAGCGGCGTCGGCACCCAACGGCGGGACAGGCTGCGCGGCGGCGCGTTCGGCATGGGCCTGTCCCGGAACGTCCTCGACGCGTACCGGTTCCTCGTCGAGACGTACGAGCCCGACGACGAGCTGTTCCTCTTCGGCTTCAGCCGGGGCGCGTTCACCGCCCGCAGCCTGGCGGGGCTCCTGCGCAACAGCGGCGTCCTGCGCCGGGACCACGTCGACCGGATCCCGCAGGCGTGGTCCCTGTACCGGGACCGTATCGAGCATCCCAACGGCGCGGCGGCCACGTTGTTCCGCCGCTCCTACGCGCGCGAGACCGAGATCCGCTTCATCGGAGTGTGGGACACGGTCGGCGCGCTCGGCATCCCGGTCCCGGACGCCGCTTGGCTCCAGCCGGCTGTGAACCGGTTCAACCACCGATGGGCCTTCCACAACACCGAGTTGAGCAGTCGGGTCAGAGCCGCCTTCCACGCGCTGGCCATCGACGAGCAGCGCTCCGCATTCCGGCCGGCCCTGTGGCACCAGCAGCCGGGCGCCGACAAGCAGGGACAGGAGCTCAAGCAGGTCTGGTTCGCCGGGGTGCACTGCGATGTCGGCGGCGGGTACAAGGAGACGGGCCTGTCGGACGTCGCCCTGCTGTGGATGGTCGATCAGGCCCGCAGACACGGGCTGCAGTTCGACTCGGACACGCTCAGCGAGGCCGGGCCCGAGGTGATGAGGCCCGAGGACAGCACCGACTTCCGGGTACGGCCGGATAGCTGCGGCGAACTGCACTCCTCGCGCACGGGTTGGTACCGGCTGGCCGAGCCGCTGCACCGGCCGCTCGGCGAGGCGGCGAACGACAGGGGCGGGCTCGACGGCAACGAGTTCCTGGCCGTGCCCGCCAAGGAGCGCCACGACCGGGACCCGGGCTACCGGCCGCCGGGGCTGGAACGGTATCTGGCCGCCCAGGAGCGGGTACGACTGGAGCCGGTGCTGCTCCCGGACCTCGCTGCCGGCCTGCCGCCCCTGCCGTCGGCGGCCCCCGAGCCGCCCGCTCCGATCGACGCCGAAGCGCCGAAGGGTCTCCACGAGACCCCGTGACGCCACGTCCGAGTCACCCTTCGGGTCCCCGTCCGGGTCAGGAGTCCCGAAGAGCAGGTCCTCGGGGGATGCGTCATCTTCACGGTCTGACCGTTGGCTACCTGCACGACGTGGGGCAGGCCCACGCACCGCCGGCCCGTGGACAGGACGGAAGAAGCGCGTGCCCGGCCCCCGCCCCTTCAGGGCCGGGCGCGGAAGGTCACCGGCGGCCGGACTTCTCCCGGCCGACGCGGTACAGCTCCTGCGAGGTGGCGATCAGTTCGCGTCGCTCCTTCTTCGACCCCACCATCGGCTGGGAGCCGTGCAGGGAGACCTGGGAGCTCTCGGGCAGGAAGCGGACCGTGATCAGCCCGATGACGCCGGCCGCCATGAGGTAGAACGCGGGCACCATGTCGTTTCCGGTGAGGCTGACCAGCGCCTCGGTGACCAGCGGCGTGGTACCGCCGAACGCGGCCACCGCGAAGTTGAAGCCGATGCCCATGGCGGCGTACCGCACGGCCGTGGGGAACAGCGCGGGCAGGGTCGCGGCGCTCGGCGCGGCGAAGCACGCCAGCAGGGTGGACAGGATGAGCACGCCGAAGATCGGGGGCCAGGTCCCGTCCATCTTGATCAGCAGGAAGGAGGGGACGGCGAGCACGATCATGGCCGCGGCGGCATAGCCGTACAGGGGGCGCCGGCCGATGTGGTCGCTGAGCTTGCCCAGGAAGGTGATCAGCAGGACGATCCACACCATGCCGATCAGCACGAGCACGTCCGCGGAGCTGCTGGAGCGGCCGAGGGTCTCGGTCTGGTACGTGGGCAGGAAGCCCGTGACCATGTAGTTGGTGACGTTGTAGAGCAGCACCAGACCCATGCAGATGAGCAGGGCCCGCCAGTGGTTCTTGACGATGGCCCTGAACTCGGTGCCCGCCGATTCCTTGGCGAGGCTCTGCTCGTGCTCGTCGAGCTGCTGCTGGAAGGCGGGCGACTCCTCCAGCTTGAGACGCATGTAGAGGCCGATGACGCCGAGCGGCCCCGCGATCAGGAACGGGACCCGCCAGCCCCACGACAGCATCTCCGCGTCGCTGAGGGCGAGGTTGAGCAGGGTGACCAGGGCCGAGCCCAGGGCGTAGCCGACGAAGGTGCCGAAGTCGAGCCAGCTGGAGAGGAAGCCGCGACGCCGGTCGGGCGAGTATTCGGCGACGAACGTCGTGGCGCCCCCGTACTCGCCTCCGGTGGAGAAGCCCTGCAGCATGCGGAAGAGCAGCAGCAGGATCGGCGCGGCGATGCCGATGGTGGCGTAACTGGGGATGAGGCCGATGGCGAACGTGCCGGCCGCCATCATGATCATGGTGGTGGCGAGCACCTTCTGCCGGCCGAGACGGTCTCCGAGGGGTCCGAAGACCAGACCGCCGAGCGGACGGACGACGAACGCCGCCGCGAAGGTGGCGAAGGACGACAGCACCTGAGCGGCAGGAGAGGCCCCGGGGAAGAACACCTTGCCGATGGTGGCGGCGAGGTAGCTGTAGACGCCGAAGTCGAACCACTCCATGCAGTTGCCGAGCGCCGAGGCGCCGACCGCCCTCCGCAGCAGCGGCGACTCGACGACCTGCACGTCCTCGTCGCGGAAGGGACGCTTGTTCCGCCTCAGCCTGCGCGTCAGGTCCTGGCGGACCTGCGTGGGCAGCCCGGCGATCTCGATCGGCCCGGACCGAGGTGGTTCGGGCTGCCCGTCGGTGAGTACGTCAGCCACTTGCAGTTCCTTACTCGTCTTGCGTGAGGCGCCCTGTGCGCACAGTGAGGCGCCAGGTGCTTTCCGTGCGTAAAGAGTCTGTTGCCCGCTTTCTCGTGGCGCACGCAGTGACCGTGGACACGCCGCCGCTCTCACGTCCGGCGGAGAGAACAGTGCTTCGGCACGGTGATCCGGGCGCAGCTCGGGGAGGAAACCCGCACGGCCGCACAGGACGCGAGGGCGTCAGTTTGCGGAAAGTAATCGGAATGAAGCGGCCGGAGCTCGGATCACCCGGGGCCGGGCGGCAGGTGGACCGTCATGATCAGGTGGCAGGTTCCTGCGCCCGCGCCGCGGTAGGTGTGGGCGGCGTCACCGTCGAACGTCGCCGTCTGCCCGGCCTCGACCGGGTACTCGACGCCGTCGACCACGAGCGCCATCTGCCCGGTGGTGACGCTGACGGTTTCCGTGACGCCGGCCTGGTGCGGGTGGCTGCGGTACTCCTCGCCGGGCTCCAGCGTCCAGCGCCAGACCTCGGTGGCCGCCGGGCCCCCGGTGGTCAGCATGAGCCGGGCCTCACCGCCGCGCTCCCCTTTCCACAGCGGCATGACGGCGTCGGCGCTCACCACTCGGACGCGTTCCTCGGGGCGGCCTTCCAGCAGGGTCGAGACGGAGACGCCGAGGGTGTCGGCGAGGCGGACCAGGGTGGCGAAGTTCGGATTGCCCTGGGCCTTCTCCAGTCCGACCAGGGCGCCCTTGCTGACCTTGGCGCGGCGGCCGAGCTCGTCCAGGGACAGCCCGGCCCGGGTACGGGCCGCCCTGACGTTGTGCGCGAGCGTGCGCAGCGCCGCCTCGGTCTCGGCCATCGCTTCGTCCTCCCAGCGGCATGAGTCACTGCACTGCACCGTGCGGTCGTTCGGTTGACGTATGCCGGTCGGTCCGCTGTACGGTGTAGTCGTTCTGTTGATGGTAAGGGATGTCCAGCGCGACCGGCTGCCGACTGATCGGTCCGCGACCGGCGCCGACACCGCCGTCGTCACCGCCGTCGTCACCGTTGCCGTCGCGGTCAGCCTCGTCGCCCCCGGCTGACGCCCGCACCTCCCCCGGAAGGGACCCCCCACGATGTTCATCCAGCCCTGGGACGCCGCCCTGGACGACGCCGAATGGCAGGCCTGGATCGCCGAGGGCCACGACTTCGGCATCCTCAGCGTCAACGGCCCGCCCGGCCGGGCGCCCGTCGTCGTGCCCACCCACTTCACCGTCGACGGCAGCGCCCTGCTGGTCCACCTCGCCCGCCCCAATCCCGTCTGGGAGACGCTCGAGGCCGACCCGAACGTCACCTTCACCGTCACCGGCGACTACGCCTTCGTCCCCGGCCCCTGGCGCGCCAAGCCCGGCACCCCGGCCACCGACGGCGTCCCGACCAGCTACTACGCGGCCGTCCAGTTCGCCTGCCGGGCCACGATCGTCGACGAGCCCGAGGCCAAGGCCGAGCTGCTGCGCCGCCAGGTGGCCTACTTCCAGCCCGAGGGCGACCACGCCGTCGTCGACCCCGACCAGCCGCCGTACGGGCGGATGCTGCCCGGCATCCGAGGCCTGCGCCTGGACGTCACCGAGGTCCGCGCGAAGTTCAAGTACGACGACCACAAACCGGTGGAGCAGCGCGCCGACACCGCCCGACGGCTCACCGAGCGCGCAACCGGCCTGGACGCGCCCACCGCGGCCCAGCAGCGCCGCCGCCTGGATCGCGTCGGCGTCTGGAAGGCCTGACCGCGCGCCGCCTCCCCACGCTCACGCACACCTGGAACGGACCCCCTGTGACCGCCTTTCGCATCAGCCCCGCCGTCGCCGACGCCTTCCCCGACGCCCTCATCGCCGTCGTCACCGCCACCGGCCTGCGCGGGCGCGAACCCTGGCCCGCCACCACCACCGCCGTCGAGGACCTGGAGCGGCAACTCGCCGACGGGGTCTGGCAGCCCGCCGACGAGAGCGACCCGCGCATCGAGGCATGGCACGCCGCCTACCGCTCCTTCGGCACCAACCCCCGGCGCGTGCGGCCCAGCGTCGACGCCCTCGGCCGCCGTCTGGCGAAGAAGGGCGTGCTGCCCCGGATCAATCCGGCCGTCGACTCCTACAACGCCGTCTCCGTCCGCCACGGCCTGCCCGCCGGCGCCTTCGACCTCGACCACGTCACGGGCGACGTCGAGATCCGCCGCGCCGACGGCGCCGAGACCTTCACCCCGCTCGGCGAGCCCGGGACCGTCGAGCATCCCCAGCCCGGCGAGATCATCTACACGGACGCCACCGACGTCCTCACGCGGCACTGGAACCACCGCGACGCCCACCGCACCCGCGTCACGGAGGACTCCGCCCACGTGGCCTTCGTCCTCGAAACCCTGCACGCCTCCCGTGACGGACACCTCCTCACGACCGCCGCGGACGAGCTGCGGAGTCTGCTGCGGCCGCACTGCGCGCAGTGCACCGTGCACTACCTCGGCCCCGCGCGCCCCGGCGCCGCCGCCTGACCGCCACCGCCTGACCCGCCCGCCCGCACGTGGCGGACGACGGGCCGCCTCAGCCGACCACCGGCTCCGGCTCCCACGGCCGTGGTCCGACGCCCTCCTGCCAGCGCAGGAGTTCCTCACCGTCCACGCACACGATGCCGCACTGCTGGGCGTACTCGACCGCGGGAGCGGTGAAGTCGCTGGTGGTGACGACGACGGCGACGTCGGCCTCGTGAACGGTGAAACAGGTGCCGCCGAACCGCTGCATGTCCTGGGAGCCGACCCGGTTGCTGTCGCAGTACCGCTTGCACTGGACGACGATCAGACGTCCGTCCGGCGTCCTCGCCATGACGTCGGCGCCCAGATCGCCGGCCCCGCCCACGACCTCCACGTCGAGACAGCCGTCGCGTCGGCACAGGTCGGCTATCGCCTGCTCGAACTCGTAAGGGTCCAGGGCCTCGTAGCCGATCTCCTCCGTGGCCGCGCAGGGCTCCTCCTCCGGCTCGACGAGAGCGACGGTGCGCTCCGGGTCGAGGCCGAGGCGGTCGCCACCCGACCGCGCTCGCGCGCCCGCTCCCGCCGCGGCCGGGACGGCGGCGGGAGCCGGCGCGGGAGCCGGTGCGGAGGCGTCGAGGGCGTCCACCGCCGTCCTGGTGGCCTCGTCCAGGGCTTTCGCGGCGCGACGCGCCAGCCTCGCCGCCGATATGCGGCGTCCTCCACGACGGCCGGCCGCCACGCTGCCGACGCCGACGAGGACGAGCGCGACGGCCCAGGCCGGACGGTGTTCGGCGGCCGCCGCCGCGGTGCGCGCGACCGTGCCCACCAAGGTCAGGAGGACGGCGAGAAGGGCGAAGTACAGGGCCGTCGCCCGAAGTTCGAACCGACGGGAGCGGCGCGCGGATCGCGAAGCACGGACGGATACGGCCATGGTGTTGCTTCCTCCCCTAGGACGCCAACGAAGATCGACAAGCGTCTTCCCGGGTACGGCGGGTTCTATCGGACCGGCGTGATCATCTCCGCCGTCGGCTGCCGGATCGTGCGGCGAGGCGCTCCTCCACGGCCCGCCGCTTTTCGACCGTGCACGACCCTGGAGGCGGTGGAGACGCCCCAGCAGCCGCACCTCCTCGACAAGGGGGACAACGGCGTCGTCCTGCAGTGCGCCTACGACTGCTGGGCGGACGACGTGACGGCCCGTCATGTGGACAACGGCTTCGGCCTGGTGGCCGCCTCAGCCTGCACCCTGCGCCGGACCCGGGTGGCGGGCCGCGGCTCCCACCACCCCTACTTCTGCCGGGAGGGATCGCACGACAACCTCGTCGAGGACTGCACCGTCGAGGAGCGCACCGTCCCCGGCCGGCCCGACACCCAGTTGCACGGCATCAACGTCGAGGGTCTGTCCCCGTACAACGTGTGGTCGCGGGGCGACATGCGGATGGGCACCTTCGACAGTCACCGCGGCCTGCCCCGGCGCGTGCCGTCGCCGCTGACCGAGACCGTGAAGCCGTACGGCTGCCGGCCGCCGGTGTCGCGGCGCGTCCAGGGAGAGCCGGTCGAAGGTCTTGCTCTCGCCGAGGTCGACGGTCAGGGACTGACCGGCGGCCTGGGAGCGGCCCGAGACGACGCGTGTGGAGGTGGCGACGGAACCGGTGGTGCGCGAGAGCACCGGCCCCCGACCGGTTCAGTGAATTCCCGGCGTGCGGGAACGTCGGCGTCCCGGGGCAACGCCCGTCCCGGGGGCGCGCGTGTCCCGGGGGCGCGCGTGTCCCTCCTGCCCCTGAATACGTCCCTGCCCCTGAATACGTCATGATCGAGACCGGGGTCCGTGACACCCGCCCCGGCCCCGGCCGGCACGGCCGCCGGGCCCGGCGGCTTCGTTTGCGGGCTCCTGGGCAGTCGGAAAGCGGACACCGCCCACCGGGGTGCGACCAGTCGATCAGGGAGATCATGAGCATGGCAGGATTGGAGCACTCGGGGACCCGCGGGACGCGGCGTCCGGCGGCGACGCCTGCCAACGCGCTCACCGACGCGCTCGAAGCCATCAGGACCGGGGCCTACGTCGTGGACGAGCAGGGCCGTGTCATCGCGATGAACTCCCTGACGCGGGAGCTCCTGGGCTGGGCCCCCGAAGACCTCCTCGGCCATGACGCGCACGACCTGCTGCACCGGGACCCACACGGTCACCCCCTGCCGAGGACCCAGTGCCGGATGCGGCAGGCCTTCCACGCCCGGCGCACGGCCCAGGCCGAGGAGGACCACTTCGCACGCAGAGACGGCTCCGTGCTGCCCATCTCATGGCTGATAACCCCCTTCGACCTCGTCGGCCTCGAACGCAGCACGCTCGTCCTGTTCCACGCCTGGCACCCCGCGGAGGCCGACTCGCCGCCGGAGCCCGCCGCCACGCTGCTGCCAGAACTCGAACGTCTCGCCCTGCTGGCCGCGACCACCACCCAGCTGACGTCCACCCTCGACGTCGACGAGGCGCTGCGGCGGCTGGTGACCCTGGTCGTGCCCCGGTTGGCGGACTGGGTCATCATCGATCTCATCACCGAGCGCGACGAGGTGTGGCGCACCGTCGTCGTCGAGGCGGACGGCACCGCCCTGGTGCGCCACGACGAGCTGCAGGGGCCGATGCCGCCGGTCCCCGAGGAGTCCCCGATGCCCCTGTCCAGGGCGCTGCGCGGGGTCGCCTCGACGCTGGCCGGGCCGCAGACCTACCAGGGGCCGCCGGACTCCGGCATCGCGGTCGAGCAGCGCCGCCTGTTCGACGCCACCGGCATCCACTCCGCGGCCATCGCCCCCATCCGCAGCACCCGCGCGGTCCTGGGCGCCCTGACCCTGGGCCGTGCCAAGCAGGACGGGAACTTCAACACCGTCGACCTCCCCCTGATCGAGGACATCGCCCGCCGCGCCGGCCTCGCCCTGGACAACGCCCGCCTCTACCAGCGGCAGCGCAAGGTCGCCGAGACCATGCAGAACCACCTGCTGCCCCAGATGCCGCGCGTGCCCGGACTGCAGATGACGGTCCGTTACCTGCCCGCGCCCGACGCCTCGCAGGTGGGAGGCGACTGGTACGACGCCTTCTCGCTGTCCGACGGGTCCACCGCGCTGGCCGTCGGCGACGTCGTCGGCCACGACCTCGAGGCGGCGGCCGGCATGGCCCAGGTCCGCAACATGCTGCGCGCCTACGCCTGGGCGCTGCCGGAGCCCCCCAGCCGGATCGTCGACCGCCTGGACGAGGCGGTCATGCACATCACCGACGTCGCCATGGCCACCCTCATCCTCGCCAAGGTCGAGGAGGCCGACGAAGGCCGCTGGAAACTGACCTGGACCAACGCCGGCCACCCACCGCCCCTGCTGATCAGCCACGACGGTCTGGCCGAATACCTCACCGACGGTCACGGCATCCTGCTGGGCACCGGAGCACGCCGGCCCCGCGCCGACGCCACGGTCCTGCTGCCTCCGGGATCCACCCTCGTGCTGTACACCGACGGTCTGATCGAAGAACCCGGCCACACCCTCGACCAGGGTCTGCACCGGCTGCGGCAGCACGCGGCCGCCCTCGCGCACCGCCCGCTGGCCTCCTTCACCGACCAGCTGCTGCGCCGGGTCCGCCCCGCCGCCAACGACGACGACGTCGCCCTTCTCGCCGTGCGGGCGCCCACCCGGGACTGACCCGCACGCTGCGCCGGAGAGATCGGCCCGGCGACCGCCGACGCGGCCGACACGTCGGAAGCCCGTCCCTCGCATCGAGGGACGGGCTTCGATCGTGCGGGACGTTCGTGGGGGGATCCCCGCGGCCCGCGGGATGTTCCCGGCTGCGGAACGTTCCCTACCGCTTCTCCCCCGCGGTGCGGGCCGTCCGCGCCGCGCGGCGACGCGCGCGGGTCACGAGTGGACGATACGGCGCACCTTGTCCACCGAGCCGCATGCCGCCTTCAGCTGACGCTCCCGCTCGGCCAGGAACTCCCCGCCGAGCTCCTCGCGTCGCTCCATGGCGACGTTCTCGCGGGCGCCGTTGAGGATGGTGCGCTCCTCCTCGTCGGCGTGGTGGGTCACCGCCTCGACGAGCTCCTCCAGCTTCTCGTCCCACTCCTCGGAGCCGACCTCGTCCACCTCCAGGAGCGCGAGGAGCGCCTTGTTGCCCTCCTCGTGCTCCTCCTCGCCGTGCTCGACCTCTTCGTCCTCGATCTTCTTGTAGCGCTTGAGGGCGGGATAGACCTTCGCCTCCTCCGCCAGCGCGTGCGCGATCAGCAGGTCGGAGAACTCCTTCAGGGCGGCAGCCCGGTCGGCTTCCACGCTGCGCATCAGGCGAAAGAGATCTTCCATTCTCCGGTGGTCCTGAAGAATGAGTTCGACGACGTCTCGTGTCTGGGCCATGGGAACCGGCTTCACTTCCGTACGAGGGGACCTTGCCGAAACCGTCTACCCCGACCGGCCGCCTTCAGTGATCAGGGTTTCGCCGCCGGGCCGTCGCCTTCACCCGTACGGACCTACCGGCGGAGCTGTGCCGTGCCGGTCGGCTCGTCCGCGCCGAGGACGCCCGACGTTTCCGTCGAGACGTGGGGGCGGCTCGCCGGGCTCCGGGCCCTCGGCTGCTCCGCGCGGCGCCCTCCCGGCACGGGGCCGGGGGGCCTTCGCGCGAGTCGCCCGGCGGCGGCCGGACCTCACACGACGGTCACCGGGTGCCGTACCACCGCGTCGAACAGGTAGCCCTGCTCGTTGGGCACGGCGACGTCCGGCTGGGTGCGGCCGGCCGTGTCCGTGGCGCGGGCCAGCAGGTGAGCCGCGCCGGGGGCGTCGGGCCGCCAGTCGACCGACCAGCGGGTCCAGGTGCCGGCACGCGGCCGGTCGTGCAGGCGCGCGGGCCGCCAGGTGGCCCCGCCGTCGGTGCTGACGTCCACCCGGCAGACGCCGCCCGCCCCCGACCACGAGCGTCCGCGCAGCACATGCCGGCGCCCCGCGGCGAACGTGGCCCCGCTCGCCAGCTCGAAGGCGCTCTTGGTGGTCTGACGGGTGAGCGGCGCGCTGCCGCCCGGCGGGTAGGCGGCGCCGAACAGCCGGTAGAACGTGGTGTTCCAGGGCGAGTAGAGCGGTTGTGCGGACACCTCGATGTCGCCGACCCACTTGATCGAGGCGATCCCCACCCAGGACGGCACCAGTACCCGCACCGGATGACCGTGGTCGGGGGGAAGCCGCTCGCCGTTCATCTCGTACGCGAGCAGGACGTCGTCCAGCGCCTTGGCCAGCGGCAGCGGACGCCGTACCCGGCCCAGGCTCTCGCCGCCGCTGAGGTACTCGGCGTCCAGGCCGCGCGGCTGCACGTCCACGGCGTCCCGGGACAGCCCGGCCCTGCGCAGCACGTCGGACAGGCGCACTCCGCGCCAGTGTGCGACGCCGATCGCCCCCAGCGTCCACGCGGTGCCGGGGACGGTCTCGCCCTGCTGTGTCGGGTAGAAGGAGCGGCCGTTTCCGGCGCACTCGACGAAGGCGGTGCGGGTGACCGCGGGCAGGGCGCGCAGATCGTCGTATCCGAACTCCACCGGCCGCTCCTCGCCCGGGGCGCCGCGCAGACCGCTCCCCCACAGCCGCAGCCGCCAGTCCTGTGCGTCGAGGACCGGCGTGGCGGTGTGGTTGCGCACGAAGAAGCGTTCGTTGGGGGTGTGGTGACCGGTTCCGCGCAGCGCCTCCCAGCGCGTCTCGGCGTTGGTGCCGCGCGTGATGAACCACTCGGGCGGGACCGGCTTGACGATCGGCCCGGGCGCGGCGTGGGCGGGGCTCGGGGCGCCCAGTGCGGTTCCGGCGGCGGTGGCGGCCAGCAGGGTGAGCAGCCGACGGCGGGAGACCCCGTCGGCCCTGGCCTCACCGGCGAGCCACTGACGCAGCCGGTGACGGTCGTAGTCGGTTTCCCGGCGGTGGCCGGCGGGGACGGTCGAAGTCATGGCGGTCCTCGTCGTGGTGGAGGGCGACAGCGCGAGACGGGTCGGCGCGCCGGGGCCGCCGACTTTCCGGCGCTTCCGGCGCGACGTACACAACTAGCAGAGGCGAACACAGGATCGGTGGAGCGTCGGAAGGGCCGCCGGAGGCGGGCGGTCAGGGGCCGTCCGGCACGGCGGGCCGGCCCCGCGGACGAGAGCCACGGCGCGGCGGCCGGCGAACGGCGCGGCCTGCCGACGCCCCGGCCCCGGGCGTCACGCACCTCACCGCTTGCGCCACTCCTCGGCCAGCAGTTCGTAGGACCGCACCCGGTCCGCGTGCCCGTGCGTGATCGTGGTGATCAGCGACTCATCGGGGCTGACGATGCGTCAGTCCGTCGGCGTCGGCGTGCACGTGCAGCACGGTGTGCCCGAGGGGCGCTCGTGCGCCGCCCGCTGTCACGGTGCTCATCCGGCGGCCGCCAGCAGGGCCGTGCGGCTGCCGAGGGCGTCGGAGAACTGGTCGACGACCTGTGCGAGAGCCTCGGCCGCGCCCCGGGCGACGGTCAGGGCCCCGTCGTCGCCCACCGTGATGTCCTTGTCCAGCGTGAACCAGCCCTGGACGATGTGGGCGGCGCCCATGGAACTGATCACCGGACGCAGCGCGTAGTCGATCGCCAGGACCTGCGCCGTGCTGCCGCCGGTCGCCGGCGGCAGAACCGTCTTGCCCGCCAGGGCGTACTGGGGCAGCAGATCGAGCAGCGATCTCAGCAGCCCCGAGCAAGCGGCCTTGTACACGGGCGTGCCGATCACGACGCCGTCGGCTCGGTCGAAGAGCGCGGCCGTCCTGACGATCGCCGGGTGCCGGAGGTCGGCGCCGAGCAGGGCGTCGGCGGGGAGGGTGCGGACGTCCAGGGGAACGACCTCGTGTCCCTGGTCCGTGAGCCGCCGGTCCAGGTGGCGCAGCAGACACGCGGTACGAGAGGTGGCGGAGGGGCTTCCGGAGACGGACAGGACGGTGGCCATGGCGGCCCCTTCGGGGAACGTGGGAGCGGTGGGAGATCGCGGTGGGCGGCCGGGGTCACGGCCCCTTGCGGCACCGTGCCCCCGTGGCGGCCGCGGCCCGGCGAGGGGCGCCCTTGGCGAGGGCGCGACGGTGACGGGGCCGGCCCCGCGCCCCGCGCGGCGGGCGTCGCCGCTCCCGCGGGGCCGCCGGGCGTCGTCACGGCCGTGCGCAGGCTCACCGGCCGGTCGCCTCCTCCCGGTGCGGAGCGGGCGGCAGGTTCTTCTCGAAGGGCAGCGGGCCGATGGTCTCCGGGTCGGCCTCGGTGTCGAAGAGCGGGGTGTAGCCGGTCGTCAGATACAGGGCCCGCGCCTCGGGCTGGCGCGGACCGGTGGTGAGGCAGACCCTGCGGTAGCCGCGCTCGCCCGCCGTGCGCTCCAGTTCGGCGACGACGCGCCGGGCCAGGCCGCGCCGCCGGTGGGCGGAGTGGGTCCAGATGCGCTTCAGCTCCGCGGTGTCGCCGTCGTACCGGCGGAAGGCCCCGCCCGCGACCGGCTCGCCGTCCTCCAGGAGCAGCAGGAGCACCCCGCCGTGGGAGGCGGTGAACTCCTCGTCGGGGTAGCGGGCGAGTTCGGCGTGGGCGTCCCGGCCGTAGCGGGCGGAGTACTCCTCGCCGAGTTCGCGCAGCAGTGGCCGCACCCGTGGGTCGGACACGGGGACTTCGACGACCGCCGGCCCGGTCGACATGGACGGCGGTGGCCCGACGGACGTCATCCGCCCACCGCCGCGAGGTTCTGCGTGCCGCGGACCGCCCGCTCGGCGTCGCGCCTGGCCACCTCCTCGCGGACCAGGGGGATCACGTGCCTGCCGAAGTCGATCGCGTCGCCGAGCAGGTCGTAGCCTCGCGCGGAGAGGATGTCGACGCCCAGGTCGTAGTAGTCGAGGAGCGCCCGGGCGACCGTCTCCGGGGTTCCGACCAGGGCGTTGGAGTTGCCCGCGCCGCCGGTGGCGGCGGCCGTCGGGGTCCACAGGGCGCGGTCGTAGCGCTCCCCGGCCTCGGCGATGGCGATGAGCCGCTGCGAGCCCGTGTTCTGCGGCTGCGCGCTGCCGTTGTGGCGCCGGGTGACCGGCTCGCCCTTCTCCTTGCGGGCCTTGATCGCACCGACCGTGCGATGGGCCTTCTCCCAGGCCAGTTCCTCGGTCGGGGCGATGATCGGGCGGAACGCCACCTGGAAGCGGGGGGCTTCGGCACGGCCCGCGGCCTTCGCGGCGGCCTTCACGGCCTCGATCTGCTCGGCGGTCCGGGCGAGCGGCTCGCCCCACAGGCAGTAGACGTCGGCCTCGGCGGCCCCGGCCGCGACCGCGGCGGGCGACGAGCCGCCGAACGACACGTTCGGGCGCGGCCGCTGGACGGGGAAGACGTCGCTGACGAAGTCGTGGAAGCGGTAGTGCTCGCCCTCGTGGTCGAAGGGCTCGTGGGTGGTCCAGATCTTCTTGACGAGGCCGATGTACTCGCGGGTGCGGGCGTAGCGCTCGTCCTTGGTGAGGGTGTCGCCCTCGCGGCCCTGTTCCCGGTCGTTGCCGCCGGTGATGAAGTGCACGGTGAGCCGGCCCTCGCTGATCTGGTCGAGGGTCGCGAACGTCTTGGCGGCGAAGGTCGGGTACGAGACGTTGGGCCGGTGGGCGAGCAGGATCTGCAGGCGTTCCAGTCGGCTCGCGATGTACGCGGCGGCGGGCGCGGGATCCGGTGACCCCGATCCGTACGCGAAGAGCACGCGGTCCCAGCCGTGGTCCTCGTGCGCCCGGGCGAGCCGGAGCGTGTACTCCTTGTCGAAGGCCGCGCCGGAGCGCGGGGTGGTCTCGGAGCCGTCGTTGGTGGCGGCGATGCCGAGGAACTCCACGGGCATGAACGGTTGCCTTTCCTCAGGTCCTCGGGGCGGTGCCGTGGGCGGTGTGCGGGCACGGCGAAGCCGGCCCGGGGCGGGTCGGGGCGGCGGCGCTCGGCAGGTGCCGGCGCCGGTGGGCCGTCAGGGGTGACGACGTCGGGGACCAGGCCACGACGCGGGCACGGGCGGCGGCTCGCGTCAGGTCCGGCGGGAGCCGTGACGGCGGTCAGTGCGGGGTCCGGGGTGTGTTTCGGCGCCGACGGGGGACTGCGCCGGCACAGGGCCGGTCCGGTCCGACCGGTCCGGTTCGTGCCGGGTCCGCCGAGGGAGGGAAGGGCCGGTCAGCGCGCCCGACGCCGCGTCAGGCGCAACACGCGGCGGACCACACACGACCGAAGTCGATGTGGTCGCGGGTGACCAGGCGCTGCTCGGCATACATATGAGTAATTGAGCAGGACATCTCGCTCCTCGTCAACCACGGCTCGGATGCCGGAAGGGTCGTGACCGCTTCGGGCGGACGATCGTCAGGTCCCCCCGTCCGGGGCCCGTTGACGGATCACGGCGGCGATGGCTAACGTTTCGACTGGCATTGAGTGTCAGCGTCAAGCCCTGGCTCGCTGACCGGCAACCCTCCGACGCGGTGGGGTGCTCCAGGTGAAAGCCCGGCCGGATCGCCGATCCGGCAAGCGCGCGGCCCCGCGACAGGGGTCCCGAGGACGGAGGGATGAGCATGCGGCCCAGCAGCGTCCCGAGCTCGTTCCCCGCGGTCGCGGCGTCCCTCTCCCGGTTCTCCCGCCGCCGCCACATCGATCTGCGGCGCACCACCAGCTGTCTGTGTCACGGCTGACCACGTCCCGCCGCTGACCCGTCGGTGCTGACCCGTCGGTGCTGACCCGCCGGCGCGTTCCTCCACCCCTTCTCGCTCTCCTCCCCCGAACCGTCGTCGTGCCCGGGGGAGCGACGCCCTCCCCCGCATCTCCGTCGTCCGCGCGTGCTTCGGCGCGCCGACTTTCGAGTAGGAGAACCATTTCCGTGACAGCGCATCCGGATTCCCGCCGTGGCCCCCGGTGGTCGGCGCTCACCGCACTTCTCACGACCAGCGCGCTGCTGACGGCCTGCTCGTCCGGCGCCAGCGCTTCGAGCGACGGCGGCGGACAGGCCAGGTCCGGCGGCGCCCTGACCTTCGCCGTGGGATCCGACGCCGGCTGCTCGGATCCGCAGCAGGTCGGCAGCAACGACACCATCTACTCCGTGCGCCAGCTCGTCGACTCCCTGACCGACCAGGACCCCAGGACGGGCAGGATCGTGCCGTGGCTGGCGAAGAGCTGGGACGTCAGCGCGGACGCCACGACGTTCACCTTTCACCTGAGACCGGGCGTCACCTTCAGCGACGGCACCCCGCTGACCGCGCAGACGGTCAAGGACAACTTCGACGCGGTGCCCCGGCTCGGTGCGTTGGCGACCTTGGCCCAGGGGTATCTCAGCGGCGTGCGGACCACCTCCGTGGTCGACCCGCTCACGGTGCGGGTGACGTTCAAGCAGCCCAACGCCCAGTTCCTGCAAGCCACTTCCACGTTCTCCTTGGGCATCGAGTCGTCCGCGAGCGTGAAGAGGACGCCGCAGCAGAGGTGCAGCCAGGGAGCCGTCGGCAGCGGTCCGTTCACCCTGAAGCAGTACGTGCAGAATCGTTCGATCACGTTGGTCAGGCGCGCCGGGTACGCCTGGGGCTCCGCGCTGTGGAACAAGAAGGGCGAGGCGTACCTCGACAGGCTGGTCTTCAAGGTGGTGCCCGAGGCGGGGGTGCGCACCGGCAGCCTGCAGTCCGGCCAGGTGGACGCGATCGGCAGTGTGGGCAGGGCCGACGAGGCGGCGCTCAAGGGCGGCCAGGTGAACCTGCTGGGGCGGGCCAACCCGGGCAACGTGTTCAACCTGGGGCTGAACAACTCCCGGCCGGCGCTCAAGGACGCCAACGTACGGCAGGCGATCCTGTTCGCCATCGACCGACAGCAGATCGTCGACGCCGTGTTCCCGACCGGGACGCGGCCGGCCACGAGCATCCTGGCGCACACCACCCCGGACTACGCGAACCTCGGCAAGGACCTGTCCCACAACGAGGCCAAGGCCAAGTCGCTGCTGGACGCCGCCGGTTGGAGGACCGGCGGGGACGGCATCCGGACCAAGGGCGGCGCACGGCTGAGCCTGGCCGTCACCTGGTTCGCCAACGCGGCCACCAACCAGCCCGCGCTGGAGCTGATCCAGCAGCAGCTCAAGGCGGTCGGCGTCGACGTCGTGCTCAGGGAACGGCAGATCAGCCAGTTCGCGACGACGCTGCAGTCCGGTGACTTCGACGCCGTATGGGGCAACGTGACCCGCGCCGACCCTGACATCCTGCGCAGCTCCTACTCCACGCGGCTGACCAACTTCTACCATCTGCCGGCGAGCCCGCTGGACTCGCTGCTGACCCGGCAGGCGGCGACCACCGACCCGGCCGAGCGCAGCGAACTGGTCGCGCAGGCGCAGCGGTTGATCGTGCGCAACGCCTACGTCGTGCCCGTGGTGGAGCTGCAGACACAGCTCGGGGCGGCGAAGAAGGTGCACGACCTCGACTTCGAGGCCTCCAGCCGGATACAGCTGCACGACACCTGGATCGGCTGACCGTGCGCCGCTATGTGATCAAACGCGTCGCGCAGGCGCTCGGGGTGCTGTGGGCGGCCTACACCGTCTCCTTCCTGGTGCTCGACTTCCTGCCCGGCGACCCGGTGTCGGCGATGGCCGGCGCCGGCGCGGAGTCCGGCACGGTCGATCCCGCGCAGCTGGCCAGGCTCCGGCACGCGTACGGCTTCGACAAACCGGTGCCGGTGCAGTATGCCGACCACCTCGGCGACGCGCTGCGCGCGGACTTCGGCGACTCGGTCTCGACCGGCCGTCCGGTGACGTCGACGCTGGGCGACGCGCTGCCGCAGACCCTGACGCTGACCGGTACGGCGCTCCTGCTCGCCGTCGTCCTCGGCGGCGGTCTCGCGTTGCTCGCCACCTACACCTCGCGCCGATGGCTGCGACAACTCCTGCTCTCCCTACCGCCGTTGGGGGTGTCGGTACCGACCTTCTGGGTCGGGTTGCTGCTCGTCGAACTGTTCTCCTTCCGGCTGCGGTGGTTCCCCGCGTTCGGCGACGACGGGCTGCGGGGCCTGGTGCTGCCCGCGCTGACCCTGGCGATCCCGACCGGCGCGCTGGTCGCCCAGGTGCTGGCCAAGAGCCTGCTCACCGCGCTGGACCAGGCCTACACGGAGACCGCCCGGGCCAAGGGCGCGGGCAGGGTGCGGATCCATCTGCGCCACGCGCTGCGCAACGCGTCACTGCCCGCACTCACGGTCGTGGGCCTGCTGGCCGGGCAGCTGATCGCCGGCTCGGTGGTCGTCGAGACCGTGTTCTCCCGCGACGGGCTGGGCCGGGTGACGGCCGCCGCGGTGACGGCCCAGGACATCCCGCTGGTGCAGGGGGTCGTGGTGTTCGCAGCGGTGGTCTTCGTGCTCGCCAACCTGATCGTCGATCTCGTCTATCCGCTCCTCGACCCGCGGATCGTGATGGCCACCGGCAGGAAGGGCAGGCTCGCATGACCCAGCCACTGGTGGACGAGGTCGCCGCCGGCGTCGCGCTCAGCCCGGCGCGTCCCGAGGCGTCCGGCGTCGCCGCAGGCCCGCGGCGACGGCTCGAACCACGGCGGGCGCTGCGGTTGTTGGTGCGCCGGCCGGGTCTGCCGGTCTCGGTGCTCGTCGTGTTCCTCGTGGTGCCGGCCGCGTTCTGGCCGGGTCTGTTCACCTCGCAGGACCCGCTGCGGGGAGTGCCGTCGCAGAACTTCCAAGGTCCCGACGGCGCCCACTGGTTCGGCACCGACGAACTGGGACGGGACCTGTTCTCCCGGGTGGTGCACGGCGCGCAGCTGTCGCTGAAGGCCACGCTGATCGCGGTGGCGGTCGCCTTCGTGGTCGGCGGTCTGATCGGCCTGATCGCCGGCTTCGTCGGCCGCTGGGTCGACGACGTGCTGATGCGCTTCGTCGACGTCCTGCTGTCGATCCCCGCGCTGTTCCTGTCCCTGGCGCTGGTCACGGCGCTGGGCTACGGAACGGTGAAGGTCGCGTTCGCGGTCGGGGCGGCGAGCGTCGCCGGTTTCGCCCGGGTGACGCGTGCGGAGGTGCTGCGCGTGCGGCAGGCCGTCTTCGTGGAGGCGTCCCGCTCGTGCGGGAGCCGCTGGTACTCGGTCCTCGGCCGGCACGTCCTGCCGAACGCCGCGGGACCGTTGATCGTCCTGGCGACCCTCGACTTCGGCACCTCCGTCCTGGCCGTGTCGTCGCTGAGTTTCCTCGGCTACGGGGCGCCGCCGCCCGCGCCGGAGTGGGGGACGTTGATCTCCGACGGGCGCGACTACCTGGCCAACGCCTGGTGGCTCACCGCCCTGCCCGGGCTGGTCATCGCCGCCACCGTGCTGGCCACCAACCGCATCGCGCGAGCGCTGGACGGCGAGGGGGCAGGCCGCCGATGACCGCCACCACGACGAACGACCCCGGAACGGGCGAGAACGTGACCACATCCGAGCACCCGCTGCTGGCGGTACGGGGCCTGTCGGTGTCCTACCGCACCCGCGGCGGCGCCGTACGGGCCGTACGGGGCGTGGACCTCGACGTGTGGCCGGGTCAGGTGACCGCCGTGGTGGGCGAGTCCGGTTCGGGCAAGAGCACGACCGCCCATGCCATCGTCCGGCTCCTGGCCGCGAACGGCGGCATCGACGCCGGGACGGTCCGCTTCGGCCGGCACGACCTCGCCTCGCTGTCCGAACGCGAGCTGCGCGCCGTCCGCGGCGCACAGATCGGCCTGGTGCCCCAGGACCCCACGGTCTCCCTCAACCCGGTCAAACGCATCGGCGAACAGGTCGCCGAGGTCCTGCGCATCCACCGGCTGACGACCCGCCGCTCCGCCCCGTCGGACGCGATCGCCGTCCTGGAACAGGCCGGGCTGCCCGACGCGGCCACCCGCGCCCGGCAGTACCCGCACGAGCTGTCCGGCGGGATGCGCCAACGCGCCCTGATCGCGATCGCCATCGCCGGCAGACCGCGGCTCATCATCGCCGACGAGCCGACCAGCGCCCTGGACGTCACCGTGCAGCGGGTCGTCCTCGACCACTTGCACAACCTCACCGAGGAGTCCGGCACGGCGGTGCTGCTGGTCACCCACGATCTCGGCGTCGCGGCCGACCGCGCCCAGCGGATCGTCGTCATGTCCGAGGGCCGCGTCGTCGAGGCCGGCCCCACCCGCGAGATCCTCGACGACCCCCGGCACGAGTACACCCGCCGGCTGCTGGCCGCCGCCCCGAGCCTGGCCGTCGCCCGGTCCGGGGCCACCGCACGCCCCCGGCCCGCGGCCGTGGCGCCGGCAGCTCCCGACGCGCCGCCGCTGGTCGAGGTCCGGGGCGCGGTCAAGGAGTTCCGGGTTCCCCGCACCGCCGGCTCGGCCGGCGCCGTGCGCGCGGTCGACGACGTCAGCTTCACCCTGCACCGGGGCCGCACGCTGGCCCTGGTGGGCGAGTCCGGCTCGGGGAAGTCCACCACCGCCCGCCTGGTGCTGCGCCTGACCGACCCGACCGCCGGGCGCGTCCTGTTCGACGGCGTCGACGTCACCACCGCACGCGGGGCATCGGCGCGGGAGTTGCGCCGCCGGGCCCAGCTCGTCTACCAGAACCCCTACGCCTCGCTCGACCCCCGGTTCTCCATCGGCGAGGTGATCACCGAACCGCTGCGCGCGTTCAGGGTCGGCGACCGCGCCTCCCGGCTCGCCCGGGCCCGGGAACTGCTCGGCCGGGTGGCGCTGCCCGCGTCGACGCTGGAGCGCCGGCCCGCGGAGCTGTCCGGGGGCCAGCGGCAGCGCGTGGCGATCGCCCGCGCGCTGGCCCTCTCCCCCGAGCTGGTGGTCTGCGACGAGCCGGTGTCCGCGCTCGACGTGTCCGTGCAGGCCCAGGTGCTCGACCTGCTCGCCGAGCTGCAGGCCGAGACCGGGGTGGCGTACCTGTTCATCTCGCACGACCTGGCCGTCGTGCGCCAGATCGCCCACGAGGTCGCCGTGATGCGCTCGGGCCGCATCGTCGAGACGGGCGCCGCCGAAGATCTCTTCGCCCGCCCCCGCCACGACTACACCCGTGAACTGCTCGCGGCCATCCCCGGCAGCCGTCACACGACGGCCGCCCCCCAGCACCGTCCCGGCCGCTGATCTCGAAGGAGCACACATGACCGTTCAGGACACCACCGCAGACCTGGCCGCGTTCACCCGCGACTGGCAGGAATGGCACAGCAGGCAGGAGGAACGGCTCGCCGACCCGCACGGGTTCCTCGCCGTCACCGGCCTGCACTGGCTCGGCGTCGAGCCCGAGCGCTTCCCGGACGCCCCGGGCGCCTGGTCGACCGGCCCCGACGGGGTCGTCGTCGTCCTCGACGACGGCGAGGAACTGGTCGTCGACGGCGTCGCCGTCCGCGGCGAGCACCGCTTCGGGGTCCTGCCCGAGCGCGGCGGAGTCAACGCGGTCTGGGGCGACGCCGTGATCGAGGTGGCCAAGCGCGGCGGTCAGGACATCGTCCGCCCCCGCCACCCCGACGCCCCGCTGCGCACCGGCTTCACCGGCACCCCCGCCTACGCGCCGGACCCCCGCTGGGCGGTGACCGGCCGCTACACACCGTTCGACGCGCCGCGGCCGACGACCGTGGGGGCCGCCGTCGAGGGTCTCGAGCACGTGTACGACGCACCGGGCCGGGTCGAGTTCGAACTCGACGGACGGTCCCTGTCGCTGACCGCGTTCCCCGGCCACGGACCGGACGGACTGCTGGTGCTGTTCACCGACGCGACCTCCGGGGTCACCACCTACGCCGCCAACCGGGCCCTCGCCCTGGACGCGCCCGCCGCCGACGGCACGGTCGTCCTGGACTTCAACCGGGCGGCGAACCTGCCCTGCGCCTACACCGATCTGGCGACCTGCCCGCTGCCGCCGGCCGAGAACCGGCTGCCCGTGGCGGTCGAGGCCGGGGAGAAGCTCCCGCACGAACGAGGCGGAGCCTGAGCAGCCGTGCCGAACGGGACGAGAAGACGACCACGACCAGGAGGGACGGATACCGCATGAGCATCCCCGCGATCGGCTCGCCGGCCTTTCCGACCCCGGGCGACTTCGCCGACGACGATCCGCGCACCGGCCTCGAGCACACGCTCCGGCTGTTCGAGGACGCTGTCATACCGCCCCTTGGGATCACCGGCCGCCGGGTTCCGAGCCGACCTGCTGCGGAGCGGGACACTGGAAGGCAGCGCACGCCCCTGCCCCTGTCCGGAGTGGTCATGACCTCGACCAGCGTTCCCGTGCCCGTCCCCGCGTCGTCCCGTTCCGGCCGGGACGCGTGGCGGCGTGGCGTCCGCCTCCTCGAACGCCTGCGCCTGCGCCCGCTGGCCCGTCCTCCCGCTCCGGTCCGTCCGCCGCGCGCCGCCCAGGTGCGGGCGCTGCTCGCGGTGCTGGAGGAGGCGGTGGCCGTCCAACGGCCCGCCGACGCGGCGGTGGCCGCGTGCGGTGCGCCCGGCCCCGTCCCGGGACAGACCGCCCGGGCCTGCAACGACGCCGGTTCGGCTCTGCTGCGCCTGCGTGCCAGGCTGCTGGAGCTGCCGCTCGCCGACGCCGACCTCGTGCGGGCGCAGGCGTATGCGGGGCGGCTGCTCTCCTACCACCAATGGATGGTGCGCCAGTCGGCCGACCTCGCGTACCGGGTGCACGCGGACGCCCGTACCGAGGCGGCCCGGTTGCAGGTGAACGGCCTGGGCAGGCCGGCGGACGAGCTGCGACGGCTGCGGGACGCCCTCCGCGAGGGCGGGACGCCCTGACGACCACCGGGTCCGCCCGGTCCACCCCCTCCGCAGGTCCGCAGGGACATCGCCGGCACTCCGGCCCTCGTCTCCGGCGGTCAGGAGTGGGAGAGAGCGAAAGAGACCAGGAAGCCGCACACGGTGATCAGTCCGATCGCCAGGTGGGCGTCCTCGAACGCCTCGGGGATCATCGTGTCCGCGACCATGGCGAGGATCGCCCCGGCCGCGACCGCGGTCACCGCGGCGATCACCGCGGGAGAGAAGGAACCGACGACGGTGTAGCCGAGGACGCTGGACACCGTGCTGGCCGCCGCGATCGCCGCCCAGACGCCGAAGACGTACTTCTTGGTGCGGCCCGCCTTCTTCATCCCGGCCGAACTGGACAGCCCCTCGGGCACGTTGCTGATGAACACCGCGGCCACCGTGACCAGGCTGACCGCGCCGCCGTCCAGCAGACTGACCCCGATGACCGCCGACTCGGGCACGCCGTCGAGCAGGGCGCCCAGCGCGAGCGCCGTCCCGGACCCGCTCTGCTCGGTCTCCGAGGGCTGCTTCCGCGCCTGTGCGTGGCCGGAGCGCTTGCGATGCCGCGCCCCCCGGCGGGCCAGCCACACATTGCCCCCGGTGTAGGCCAGCGCGCCGACGAGCGTGCCGACGGCCGCGGGAGTCAGTCCCGCCTCGTCGTACGCCTCCCCGACCAGCTCGAAGGAGACCGCCGACAACAGCACGCCCGCGCCGAAGGCCATCACCGTGGCGATCACCTTCTGCGGCACCCGCAGCCCGTACCCCAGCGCGGCTCCGATGAGCAGTGCCGAGCCCGCCACCAGCCCCCACAGTCCTGCCTGTACCACTTCAGCCATGTGGACCCGTCTACCCGTTTCGGATGTGGATCAACGAGCGACCGCGACCCGGCCGCTCAGGCAGCCGACGCGCCACACGCCGGGGCCTGTTACTCCGACCGTGTGTGAGAACCGCCCGTTCGGGCGCGTGTCGCCGCCGCCGGGGCCCGCCCGCCGCCGCGAATCGCCAGGATGGCCCTGACTCACGCATGGGCGGCGCACCGGCCGCGGACACCTGGAGAAACCGGCTGTGACGATTCTGAACGACCCGGAGCGATCGGCTGACGCCGACTACGACCGTGAGGTGCCGGTCAGGGGCAGACAGCCCGGCAACGTCGTGGTGAAGTGGCTGACGACCACCGACCACAAGACCATCGGCACGCTGTACCTGACGACGTCCTTCGGGTTCTTCCTCGTCGGCGGCGTGATGGCCCTGCTCATCCGCGCCGAGCTGGCCCGCCCGGGCCTGCAGATCGTCTCCCCCGAGCAGTACAACCAGGCGTTCACGATGCACGGCACGATCATGCTGCTGATGTTCGCCACCCCGCTGTTCGCCGGTTTCACGAACTGGATCATGCCGCTGCAGATCGGCGCGCCCGACGTGGCGTTCCCGCGGCTGAACATGTTCGCCTACTGGCTCTACCTGTTCGGGTCCTCGATCGCGGTGGGTGGCTTCCTCACCCCGCAGGGCGCCGCCGACTTCGGCTGGTTCGCCTACACCCCCCTGTCGGACGCCGTCCGCACCCCGGGTCTGGGCGCCGACCTGTGGATCATGGGCCTGGCCTTCTCCGGCTTCGGCACCATCCTCGGCGCGGTCAACTTCATCACCACGATCATCTGCATGCGCGCTCCCGGCATGACGATGTTCCGGCTGCCGATCTTCACCTGGAACGTGCTGCTGACCGCCGTCCTCGTCCTCTTCGCCTTCCCGGTGCTGGCGGCGGCCCTGTTCGCCCTGGAGGCGGACCGCAAGTTCGGCGCGCACATCTTCGACGCCGCCAACGGGGGTCCGCTGCTGTGGCAGCACCTCTTCTGGTTCTTCGGCCACCCAGAGGTGTACATCATCGCGCTGCCGTTCTTCGGCATCGTCACCGAGATCATCCCGGTCTTCTCCCGCAAGCCGATCTTCGGCTACATGGGCCTGGTGGCCGCGACGATCGCCATCGCCGGCCTGTCCGTGACGGTGTGGGCGCACCACATGTTCGTCACCGGAGGCGTGCTGCTGCCGTTCTTCTCCTTCATGACGTTCCTCATCGCCGTCCCGACCGGCGTGAAGTTCTTCAACTGGATCGGCACCATGTGGAAGGGGTCGTTGTCCTTCGAGACACCCATGCTCTGGGTGGCGGGTTTCCTCGTCACATTTCTCTTCGGCGGGCTGACCGGGATCATCCTGGCCTCGCCGCCGATGGACTTCCACGTGTCCGACTCGTACTTCGTGGTGGCGCACTTCCACTACGTCGTCTTCGGCACCGTCGTCTTCGCGATGTTCGCCGGCTTCCACTTCTGGTGGCCCAAGTTCACCGGCAGGATGCTCGACGAGCGCCTGGGCAAGATCACCTTCTGGACGCTGTTCATCGGCTTCCACGGCACCTTCCTGGTCCAGCACTGGCTGGGCGCCGAGGGCATGCCGCGCCGCTACGCCGACTACCTGGCCGCCGACGGCTTCACCACCCTCAACACCATCTCGACCATCAGTTCCTTCCTCCTCGGCTCCTCCATGCTGCCGTTCCTCTACAACGTGTGGAAGACCGGCCGGTACGGCAAGCCGGTCGGCGTCGACGACCCGTGGGGTTACGGCCGCTCCCTGGAGTGGGCCACCTCCTGCCCGCCGCCGCGCCACAACTTCACCACCCTGCCGCGTGTGCGCAGCGAGTCCCCCGCCTTCGACCTGCACCACCCCGACATCGCCATGGTCGAGGCCGAGGCCCACGGGGTCCGTTGACGATCCGCCGGAGGCAGCGATGAGCGAGGTGGCGAAGCAAGGGTCCGCACAGGCCGGCGGGCTCGGTGACCAGGTGGAGGGATACCTGCTGTGGCAGGCCACGATCGCGGTGGCCGAGGCCCGTGCGGAGACGTTCGTGGAGACCATGGAGTGGCTGACCACCTCCCAGCGCGCCGACGTCAGGCAGCGGTACGTCGCCGACAGCCTGCACCACGCCCAACGGGACTTGGAACGGATCGCGGCCCGCTGTCGGTCACTGCGCGGCGAGTACGAGCGGCGCTACCGGGAACTGCGTCTGCGGTGTGTGGGCTGGGCGGTGGCCGCCGGCACGTGCCTGGCCTCGGTGACCGCCGCCGCCCTGTCGTTGATCCGATGACGCCGGGACGGCGAGGTCCGAACGGCTGAGGAGAGCTGTCGTGCCGCCTCGCGAGCCCGGCCCGCGCCCGGGGTGGGAAGCTGGCGTGGCCCAGCCCCCCACCGTCGTCGGACCAGGAAGCCCTCCCCATGACCGAGCAGGTGCTCCAGCGTGTCGCCGGATACGAAAAGCGCTTCACCGCGCTGTTCGAGGAGTACTTCGACACGTTGGGCGGGCGGCTCGACACGCCGTCGCTCAGCCGCTTCACCCCGGAGTGCCTGGCGCTCGTGCGGGATCTGGCCCTGCGCGGAGGCAAGCGGATGCGGGTGGTCCTCCTGCACGAGGCGGCTCGGCTGGTGACCGACGAGCCGGCCGAGGGGCTGGACGCGGCCGCCTTGAGCATCGAACTGCTGCACACCCACGGTCTGATCCATGACGACCTCATCGACGACAGCCCCACGCGCCGGGGCGGTCCGTCCACGTACTACGCCTACCGCGACCGGTTCCCTCGTCACCCGCAGGCGGCCCTCGGCCTCACGGTCCTCGCCGGCGACCTCGCCCTCGCCCTGTCCCTGCGGGTCCTCCTTGACGCGAAAGCACCTCTCGCCCTGCGGCAGGCCATGGTCGAGACGCAGACACGTGCGGCCGCCGACACGTTCATGGGGCAGATCGTCGACCTGGAGCGCGACTTCGCCACGGCCCCGGACGAGGACGTCCTGCACGCCGTGGCCGACTACAAGTCCGCCCGGTACTCGATCCTCGCGCCCCTGCAGCTCGGCCTGCTGGCAGCCGGCGAACGACCCGCGCTCTTCGAACGGGAACTGCGCGGCTACGCGCGGCTGGTCGGGATCTGCGGGCAGATGCGCGACGACTACCTGGACCTGTTCGGGGACCCGGCCGTCATGGGCAAGCCGACCGGCGGCGACCTGCGCGACGGAAAGCGCAGCTACACCGTCAGCGCTCTGCTGGCCGCCGTGAGCGGCGCCGAGCGCGCCATGGTGGAATCCGCGCTCGGGGACCGGTCCCCCACGCCGGAGACGGTCTCCGCCCTCCGGGAGATCGCCGAGAGCAGCGGTGCGGCGGACAGGATGCGCGCGGACATGCGGCGGCATGCCGAGCGGGCTTGCGCCCTCGCCGCCGGGTGGCGGCCGCGGTGGCGGGACGACGCGGTCGCCTTCTTCGAGCTCCTGCCGCTGTGGAGCGTGGACCGGGCCGCCTGACCTCCCCCGGCGCGGGGAGGCGCCGGCAGGGGCGACGCGGCGAAGCTCAGGCGCCCCGACGCTCCTCCCGTCGGCGGACCAGTTCCTCGACCGCGCTCGGCAGGGTCGTCTCGAAATCGATCAGCTTGGCCCAGGTCGGCGTCACGACGATCCGGACCATCCCGTCGTAGAGCGAATGGACCTCGGCCTCCCATTCGACCCGCTGCTCGGGCGTCATCTCGTAGGTGTTGTTCGCTTCCATGAACTCGTCCGGAATGCCGTCGACGACGTCGAGCTCGGCCCGGCCCCGGATGAGCAGGATCCTGGGCGGATGCACCTCGGTGTCGATCGTCAGGGCGACCATGGGGTTGTCGCGCAGGGCCGGCAGCTTCGGGGCGTTCTTGGGAGTGCACATGACGATCTGGGCGCCGTTCCAGGAGAACCCGATCGGGACGTTGCGAGGCGTGCCGTCCTTGGCGACGTAGGCCAGCCGAGTCAGGTCGCGGGCCAGGAGTTCCTGGCTGACGGGTCGGTTCAGGATCTCGTTGATCTCGTTCGGCTGCACGGTCGTCTCCCCTGCTCGGTTGCTCGGTCCGCGGTGCGGGGCGCGCGGCGTCCTGTCGGGGCGGCGCGCCGGACGGTGGTGGCTCGGTCCCTCTTCTCCACGGCGTTTCTACACGGCGGCCGCCGTTTCGAGGTGGTCCGCGACCAGCGCGGCGAACTCGTCGGAGGTGGCGAGCCGGATGCCGAGGGCCTCGGCCTTGGCGCGCTTGCTTCCCGCACCCTCTCCGGCCACGACCAGGGTCGTCCTCTTCGACACGCTGGAGGACGAGCGACCGCCGGCGCGTTCGATGAGCTCGTTCATCTGGTTGCGGCTGAGCTTCTCCAGCGCGCCGGTCATCGCGCCGGTGACGACCACGGTCATGCCGGCCAGCGGTCCGCCGCCCGCGTCGCTCGCGGCCTGCGCAGCGTCGTCGGCGCTCGGGGCGTCGCCGTCCGCGGCGGGTGTGGTCGGGGCGGGAGCCGGCGGGGCGGGCGGGGTGGCGCCGGGCTCGGTCATGTTCACGCCGGCTGCGGTCAGTTTGTCGATGAGCGGGCCGAGTTCGGCGAGTTCGGCGACGATCGTCGGAGCCTTCTCGGCGCCGATGCCGTCGACCTGCCGGATCGCCTCGGCGTCCGCGGCGCGCACGTGGTCCATCGTGGCGAAGTGCCGGGCGATCCGGCGGGACATGGAGCGGCCCGTGCCGCGGACGCCGAGGGCGCACAGCACTCTCGACAGCGGTTGCGCCTTCGCCGTGGCGAGCGCCGCGAGCAGCTTGTCGGTGCTGGTCTCCCCCATGCGCTCCAGGCCCAGCAGCTGCTCACGGGTGAGGGTGAACAGGTCGGCGAGGTCCGCGACCAGCCCGGCCTCCACGAGCTGGACGACCCGTGTGCGGCCGAGGCCTTCGATGTCGAGCTGGTCGCGGCCGGCGGCGTAGGAGAGGGAGGCGACGAGGTGGCAGTTGCGGCCGTTCTCGCAGCGCCAGCGCTGTTCGGCCGTGTCGATGTCCGATCCGCAGCGCGGGCATGTCTCGGGGAAGACGATCGGCTGTTCGTCGCCGGTGCGCAGGTGGGCCACGGGGGCCTCGATGCGGGGAATGACGTCCCCGGCCCGGTGGACCGTGACCCGGTCGCCCAGCCGCAGGTCACGGCGGGTGATGTCGGCCGGGTTGTGGAGCGTGGCGTAGGTGATGGTGGAGCCGTCGATCTCCACCGGTTCGAGGACGGCCCGGGGGGCGATGACGCCGGTACGGCCCACGTTCCACTCCACCGCCAGCAGCCGGGTGATCTTCTCCACGGCGCGCAGTTTGAAGGCGATCGCCCAGCGCGGGGCGCGGGAACCGGATCCCGCGGTGCGCTGGTCCGCGGCCAGGTCCGCCTTGACGACGATCCCGTCGATCCCGAAGGGCAGCGACGGGCGCAGGGCGGCGATCTGCGCCACCCGCTCCAGGACCGCTTCGACCGTGTCCGCGGTGATGCCGGGCACGGCGGTGGCGGCCGTGGTGTTCACTCCGTAGGCGGCGGCCCTGGCCATCAGGTCGCTGTGGGCGCTCTCCACCAGGGCCCCGGCGAGCGCGGGCGCGGTGTCCGGCAGCGGCAGCAGGCCGTAGCCGAAGAACGTCATGGGCACCGTGTAGGCGCGCTCCTTCGCGCGCAGGGTGCCGGCCGCGGCGTTGCGCGGGTTCGCGAACGGCGCCCCGCCGTGCGCGGTGCGCACCTCGTTGGCGTGCTCGAACTGGCGGGTCGTCATCAGGACTTCGCCGCGTACCTCCACCGTGACCGGTTCCGTCAGCTCCGCCGGCAGGCCCTCGATCGTCCCGATCGCGTGCGTGACGTCCTCCCCGGCCGACCCGTCGCCCCGGGTCACCAGCCGTGTCAGGCGGCCACGGGTGTAGCGGGCCGCGATCGCCAGGCCGTCCAGCTTCGGCTCCACGCTGTAGCGCTCGGCGTCCCGGCCCAGGCGGCGGGCCAGCGAGGCCGTCCAGGCCGTGAACTCCTCGGGGGAGAACACGTTGTCCAGGCTCAGCATCGCCACCGTGTGCGGGACGTCGCCCTCCACGGCGCCGCCGGCCACCTTCCCGGTCGGCGAGTCGGCCCGCACCTCGTCCGGGTGCCGGGTCTCCCAGTCCGCGATGGCGCGCACCAGCCGGTCGTAGGAGTCGTCGTCCAGGGCCGACGTGCCGCCCTCGTAGTAGGCGGCCGACGCCCGCACGGCGTCCTGGACGGCCTGCGCGTAGGCGACGGCGTCCGCGATCACTGCACCCGGTGTTGTCATGGCCGACATCCTGCCCGCCACCACTGACAACGGCCCGCGCGAGCACGGGAGCCGGTGCGGGCACGAGAGCCAGTGCGGGCACGAGAGCCAGTGCGGGCACGAGAGCCAGTGCGGGCACGAGAGCCGGTGCGGGCCGCTCGCGAGCGGCTCGGCGGTGATCGCCTATCTTGGCGCGTATGCAGTCCTACACGATCGGCCAGGCCGCTCGGCTCCTCGGCGTGAGTCCCGACACCGCACGGCGGTGGGCCGACGCGGGCCGGGTGGCCACCCACCGGGACGAGGGCGGACGGCGCCTCATCGACGGCCGGGACCTGGCCGCGTTCTCCACGGAGCTGGCCGCGAGCGGAGCCGCCGGCGAGGAGGTCTCCTACACCTCCGTGCGCAACGCGTTCCCCGGCATCGTCACGGCGGTGAAGCTCGGCGACGTCGCGGCCCAGGTGGAGATCCAGGCCGGACCGCACCGGCTGGTGTCGTTGCTGACCCGGGAGGCCGTGGAGGAGCTGGGCCTGGAGGTCGGGGTGGAGGCCGTCGCCCGGGTGAAGTCGACGAACGTGCACATCGACCGGGCCTGACAGAACGCTGCGGCGAGTTCGGCCCCGAGCGCACACTCCGCACGGTCCCCCCGGGCCGGCGCCGGGTCGTGTCCACCGCCTCGTCCGCCGGTTCCCGGACCCGGTCGCCGGCGGACCGCTCCCGCGCACCGGACCGCACCCGACCCGGGGTGCCGTGCAAACGCACATGCCGCGCATTCCGAAACCATCCCTGGCTTGTGCGAAGCGACCGCAGCTTTTCGCCTAGCATCTGCGGCATTATCATCAGCGCACGCACACCTGCTCGGCGAGTCGTCCGGTGTCCGCGCCGCGCCGCCGGGCGCCCGGTCGGCCGGGGTGTCCGTGTCCGTGAGGACCGAACAGGGAGTTTGACCCGTGATGATCCGTACCGCGCGCCGGACCCGCCGTGCCCTGCAGGCAGCCGGTGCGGGGGCTGCGGCCCTGCTGGCCCTGAGCGCCTGCTCGTCCTCCGGCGACTCCTCGGCGACGACGTCGGACTCGTCGGCGTCCGCGTCCTCGGCGGACGAGCCGTCCGGCGCCGTGACCGTGTTCGCCGCGGCCTCCCTGAAGGAGAGCTTCACGGCCCTGGGCGAGAACTTCGAGAAAGCCCACCCGGGCACGAAGGTCACCTTCAGCTTCGGGGGCAGCGACTCCCTCGCGGCGAGCATCACCGGCGGCGCCCCGGCGGACGTGTTCGCCTCGGCCAGCCCCAAGACGATGAAGATCGTCACCGAGGCCGGGGACGCCGTCGGCCCGCCTGCCACGTTCGTCCGCAACCAGCTGGAGATCGCCACCCTGCCGGGCAATCCCGACAGGATCGGCTCCCTGGCGGACCTGACGAAGTCCGGCCTCAAGGTCGTGCTGTGCGACAAGACGGTGCCGTGCGGCGCCGCCGCGCAGAAAGCGCTCGACGCCGGCAGCCTCACGCTCGAGCCGGTCTCGTACGAGCAGGACGTCAAGTCGGCGCTGACGAAGGTCGAGCTGAAGGAGGCCGACGCGGCCGTCGTCTACCGGACCGATGTGCGCGCCGCAGACGGCAAGGTGGCGGGCGTGGAGTTCCCCGAGTCCGCCGACGCCGTCAACGAGTACCCCATCGTCCGGCTGAAGGGCGCCGACAACGCCGACGCCGCCGACGCGTTCATCGCGCTCGTGCGGTCCCCCGAGGGCCAGAAGGTCCTGACGGGGGCCGGGTTCCTCAAGCCGTGACCCCCTCCGACGAGCCCGACGCCGCGTCCGGCGCGTTCCGCGGGCGTGCGGCCCTGCGCCGGCGCGTCCGCGGGGGCGCAGCGCCGCTGCCCCTGCTGCTGCCCGCGCTGATCGGCCTGGCGTTCCTGACGGTGCCGCTCGTCGCCCTGCTGGTACGGGCCCCCTGGCGCAGTCTGCCCGGGCAGCTGACCAGCGCCGAGGTGTGGCAGGCGCTGCGGCTGTCGCTGGTCTGCGCGACGGCGGCGACCGCGGTGAGCCTGGTCGTCGGCGTGCCGCTGGCCTGGCTGCTGGCCCGCGTCGAGTTCCCCGGGCGCGGGCTCGTACGGGCTCTCGTCACCTTGCCGCTCGTGCTGCCGCCGGTCGTCGGCGGTGTGGCCCTGCTGATGGCGCTCGGCCGCAACGGCGTCGTCGGCAGGTGGCTCGACTCCTGGTTCGGGATCACCCTTCCCTTCACCACCGCCGGGGTGGTGATCGCCGAGGCGTTCGTCGCGATGCCGTTCCTCGTCATCAGCGTCGAGGGGACGCTGCGCGCCGCCGACCCGCGCTACGAAGAGGCCGCCGCCACGCTCGGCGCGTCCCGCTTCACCGCGTTCCGCCGGGTCACCCTCCCGCTGATCGCGCCGGGCATCGCGGCCGGCGCGGTCCTGGCCTGGGCCCGGGCGCTCGGCGAATTCGGCGCGACGATCACGTTCGCGGGCAACTTCCCCGGCCGTACGCAGACGATGCCGCTGGCCGTTTATCTGGCGCTGCAGAGCGATCCGGAGGCGGCCATGGCCCTGAGCCTGGTCCTGCTGGCCGTGTCCGTCGCGGTGCTGGCCGGGCTGCGCGAGCGCTGGATGACGACGGGTGGATGACGGCGGGTGGACGGCGGGTGACGACGGCGGGTGGACGGCGACGAGTGGATGACAGCCGATGGGGGGCGTCGGATGGGTGACGGCAGGACGACCGGGCCGCGCCGCGCGGACCCGCGGCTCCGCTCGCCGGCTCCTTCGGAGGGTCTCGACGCCCGTCTCGTCGTCGAGCGCGGCGCCTTCCGCCTCGACGTGACGCTGCGCGTCGCCCCTGGCGAGGTCGTCGCCCTGCTCGGCCCGAACGGCGCGGGGAAGACCACCGCCCTGCGAGCCCTCGCCGGCCTCACCGAGCTCACGGGCGGCCGTCTGCGGCTGGACGGCGCCGCGCTGGAGGGGACGCCGCCGGAGTCCCGTCCGGTCGGCGTCGTCTTCCAGGACTACCTGCTCTTCCCGCATCTGAGCGCCCTGGACAACGTGGCCTTCGGACCGCGCTGCCAGGGCGCGACCAAGGCGCAGGCCCGGGCCCGGGCCGCCGAGTGGCTGGGGCGGCTGGGTCTCGCGGACCACGCCGGCGCCAAGCCGCGCAGGCTGTCCGGCGGACAGGCGCAGCGCGTCGCCCTGGCCCGCGCGCTGGCCACCCGCCCGCGCCTTCTCCTGCTCGACGAGCCTCTCGCCGCGCTGGACGCCCGCACGCGGCTGGAGGTGCGCGCCCAACTCCGGCGTCATCTGGCCGAGTTCGAGGCCGTCGCCGTCCTGGTCACGCACGATCCGCTGGACGCGATGGTACTGGCCGACCGTCTGGTCGTCGTCGAGGACGGCCGGGTGGTCCAGGAGGGCGTCCCCTCCGACATCGCGCGCCATCCGCGCTCGGACTACATCGCCCGGCTGGTCGGGCTGAACCTCTACCGCGGCCGGTCCGACGGCCATGTCGTCCGCCTCGACAGCGGCCCTTCCCTCACCACCACCGAGGTACTGTCCGGCCCGGTCTTCGTGGCGTTCCCGCCGAGCGCGGTGACGCTCTACCGGGAGCGTCCGACCGGGGCCAGCGCCCGCAACCTGTGGCGCTGCGAGGTGGCGGGCCTGGAGACCCACCGTGACCAGATCCGCGCCGATCTCACGGGGGAGCTTCCGCTCGCCGCGGATCTGACGACGGCCGCCGCCGCCGAGCTCGATCTCCACCCGGGCGCCGAGGTCTGGGCGACGGTGAAGGCCGCGCAGACCCACGCCTACCCGGTCTGAGAGGATCGCGGGCCCGACGCGAACGCCCCTCAGGCACCGGCCAGTTCGGCGTTCGCGCGCTCAGTGACGAGGGTCAGCACGCGGCCCGCGACGGCCAGTTCGTCGGCCGGGATCCCGGCGTAGAGCCGGTCGGCGATCTCGGCGCCCTCGGTCGAGGTCTTCTCGTACAACTCCCGTCCGGCGTCCGTCAGTCGTATCCGCGACGGCTGCCCGGGGGTCTCGTCCAGCAGCTTCGCCGCCGTCAACTCCTCGATGACGCCGTGCACGAGCGACTCGTCGACCTTCAGCGACCCGCTGACGTCGGCGACCAGCTCGTCGCGGCTCGTGGACCCTGCCGCCAGCGCGACGGCTCGGATCACCACGCTCTGGTGGAACGTGGCGCCGTGGGCGGTCAGCACGTTCTCCACAAGGGCCCGCGAGGCGTAGTGCGCCAGAGCGACGACCCTGCCGTCGACCGTGGGTGCGGTGGTTGTCATGACTGCTCTCCTTCGGTTCGCCCAGGACGGGAATCGCGTGGGCACGAGGGGCGTCGCCCCCGCACGCGCCCTTCGGCGCCGGGCCCATGACAGTACAGTACATGGCTACTATATCTATGGCTACTATTCGCTTCGTCAGGAAGTTGTTCTAGTATTGTGCGAACAATGGATACCGCCGTTCCTGGCAGCGGCGGCCTACACGTCACCCGACGGGAGCCCCCCGTGAAGCGCTCGACCCCTGGCCCGGTCCTCGCCGCGCTCCCCTTTCTGGTCGCCCTGGCCGCCGACGCCGCCCTGTCCGCCTCGACGCACCGCCGGCTGCCCGATCCGATGGCCACCCATTTCACCCTGGCCGGAGAGGCCGACGGACACACCGGGCGCGGCGCGTTCCTGGCGACGAGCGCGGGGCTGCTCGCCGGGGTCGCCGCGGTCATGGCCGTTCTCGTCGGCCGGGCGACCACCCGGAGCGGATGGCTCCTCGTGACGGCCTACGGAGTCGCCGGGCTCATGGGCTCGCTCTTCGTCTCGGTGCAGCTCGTCAACCGCCCCGTGCACGGCGACGCCTCCACCGTCCGCCTCGGCCCGTGGCACCTGGCCGTGGCGTTCCTGGTGGCGGCGGCGTGCGCAGGGGCGGGGCTGCTGCTCGCGCGTCGCCTCCCCTCCCCCGATCCGGTCTCCGCTCCCGCGTCCCCCGCACCGCTCGGGCTCGCCGACGGCGAACTCGCGGCCTGGGCGCACGCCACCGGATCCTGGCCGATCGGCGCCCTGGGCGTGCTGCTGACGGCCGCGGCCCTCGCGCTGCTCCCGTTCACCGGCCCGGCCGCCGCCGCCCCGCTCCTGCTGGGCGGCCTGCCCTGCCTCTGCTTCGCCCGCGTGTCCGTCACCGTGGGCCTTCAAGGGCTGACGGTGAGCCCGGGCAGGCTCCCCTGGCCGCGGATCCGCCTGCCCCTGGAGTCGATCTCCGACGCCTCGCACCGGCGGGTCGACGCCCTCGGCGACTTCGGTGGCTGGGGTTACCGGATCCGCCCCGGTGCGTCAGGGGTGATCCTGCGTTCCGGACCGGCGCTCGTCGTACGGCGCGCGGGCGGACGCGAGTTCGCCGTGACGGTCGACGACGCGGCCACCGCGGCCGCCCTGCTCAACAGCCTGATCGCCCGGCGAGAGGCGCGCTGAGGTGCTGATCCGCATCGACCCCGGCTCCCCCGTGCCTCTCGGCGCGCAGATCGCCGCGCGCTTGCGGCGGGCCGTCGCCGACGGCGAGATCTCCCCGGGTGAGCGGCTGCCGCCCGCCCGCGCCCTCGCCGAGTCGCTCGGCGTCAACGTCCACACCGTGCTGCGCGGTTACCAGGAGCTGCGCGACGAGGGGCTGATCGAGCTGCGCCGCGGGCGCGGGGCGATGGTCCTCGCGGGCACGCCGACCCGCGCCCGCCTGCTGGAACAGGTGCGGTCCCTGGTGTCCGAGGCGCGCACCCTCGGGCTCTCCGAGGACGAGGTGGTCGGGCTGGTGCGCACCGGCCTCAGGGAAAGCGGAGCCTGACCCCGACGCACACCTGCCGGGCCCGCGCCGCCCGCTCCCCCGGCTCGGGCCGGGTGTCGACGATCGCCGCCACGTCCGCGCCGGCCCCGGCCAGGTCCAGCGCGGCGGCGTACGCGCTGTCGTTGGCGGTGAACACGACCGCGCGAGACGGCCCGGCAGGACGCCGAAGCGGTGGACGTGGGCACGGGCCGAGGCGGCGAGCATCACACCCGGACGGTTCGTCGGCGCCCATCCTGCAGGTGCACGACGGGTAGGCGTCCCAGAACCCTTGTCAAGACATCCGGAGCCTTGCGTCGCCCGCCCGGGCAGGCGACGCCGAACGCAGCCCGAAACGCCCGCACCACCTGCGGGAACAGGCGGTACGGCGAGCCGGGGTCAAGGATCGCCCGCCCGCCCGCCGGAGCGGGGCGGCCCGGGCGAACCGCCGCGCGAACGCCCCTGGACGGAACGAGGGCGGCGGCTTGGCTACGCTGGGCAGCGGACACGCATTTCAGGATGGAACCGGACAATTCCCTAAGGAATCGGTGATGGGTCTCGGTGTCGGTCTTCGGGCCGCCAAGGGCAGGACGCGCGCCCGCGCGTCCACCGCCCTCGCGATCGCCGCCGCCCTCGCCCTGGCCGGCGCCTGCAGCGGCGACGGCAGCGGCGACGGCAGCGGCGGCGAGAGCGCGGGCGCGGGCGACGACACGCCCACCGTCGGCGTGCTGCTCCCCGGCGGTGGAGCCTCCCGCTTCGGCCAGTTCGACAAGCCCCTGATCGAGAAGAAGCTCCGGGAACTGTGCCCGCACTGCCTGGCGACCGTGGCCGCCACCCCCGACCCGGCGGTCCAGCGGCAGCAACTCGAGTCCCTGATCACCCGGGGGGTGGATGTGCTGATCATCGCCGCCGTCGACCCCCAGCTGCTGCGCCCCGCGGTGGAGGACGCCCACCGGGCCGGCATCCCGGTCGTGGCCTACGACCGGCTCGCGCAGGGCCCGATCTCGGGGTATGTCACCTTCGACGGCGCGAAGGTCGGCCGGCTGCAGGGAGCGGCGCTGCTCAAGGCGATGGGCGCGAAGGCCCACGGCGGCCAGATCGTCATGATGAACGGCGCCACGACGGACCCCAACGCCGACTGGTTCAAGCGGGGAGCGCTCTCCGTCCTCGCGGGCGAGGTGAAGATCGGCAAGTCCTACGACACCGTCGGCTGGCGGCCGGAGAACGCCTTCGTCGACATGCGGGCCGCCGTCGCCGCCCTGGGCGCGGGCCGGATCGACGGGGTCCTGGCCGCCAACGACAGTCTCGCCGGCGCCGTGATCTCCGCCCTCAACGCCACCCAGGTCAGGCCGCTGCCCCCGGTCACCGGGCAGGACGCCGACCTGGCGGCCGTGCGGCGCATCATCCAGGGCGATCAGTACATGACCGTCTACAAGCCCTTCAAGCCGGCGGCCGACGCCGCCGTGGAGATGGCCGTCGCCCTGGGACGCGGCCGGCCGGTGGCGTCCATCGCGACCGGGACCGTCGACAACGCCACCACCCAGGACATCCCGGCCGTCCTGCTCCCGTCGGTCCCGGTGACGGCCGGTGACATCAAGGACACTCTGGTGAAGGACGGCATGTACACCGTCGGTCAGATATGCACGCCCGACCTGCGGCCCGCCTGCGCCAGAGCCGGACTCACTCCGTGAGCGGCAGGCCGCACGCCGAACCGTACGACGGCGGCGCACACCGGCGTCGTCGGCCGCAGCCGTAGGCCCCGGCAGTCCTGAGGCTCGCCGGACGTCCGGCGAGCCTCACCCAGGCGGAAGGAGGTGACCCCGTGCCGGCTCAGCCCCTGCTCACGCTGCGCGGCGTGTCCAAACGGTTCGCTGCCGTCCAGGCGCTCGTGGACGTCGAGCTGGAGATCAGCGGCGGCGAGGTGGTGGCCCTGATGGGCGACAACGCCGCGGGCAAGTCCACCCTGGTCAAGGTGATCTCGGGGGTGGGCCCCGCCGACCGGGGCGTCATCGAATGGCGGGGCAGCGCCATCCAGATCAGACGCCCCCAGGACGCCCAGGTCCTGGGCATCGCGACCGTCTACCAGGACCTCGCCATGTGCGACAACCTCGACGTCGTCGGAAACCTCTTCCTCGGCCGGGAGATCCACCGGCTGGGCGTCCTGGACGAGGTGGAGATGGAGCGCCGCACCCGCGAGCTGCTGCACACCCTGTCCATCCGCATCCCCGACGTGCGGGTCCCGGTGGCCTCCCTGTCCGGCGGCCAGCGCCAGGTCGTCGCCATCACCCGCTCGCTCCTCGGCGAGCCCAGGCTGCTGCTGCTCGACGAACCCACCGCCTCCCTGGGCGTCGAGCAGACCGGACAGCTCCTCGACCTCATCGAGGAGCTGCGCGACCGGGGCCTCGGGGTCCTTCTCATCAGCCACAACATGGGCGACATCAAGGCCGTCGCCGACCGGGTCGCCGTGCTGCGCCTGGGACGCAACAACGGCCTCTTCGACGTGAACACGACCCCCCAGGAACAGATCATCTCCTCCATCACCGGCGCGGCGGACAACTCCGTGGCCCAGCGCACCACGCTTCCGGAAGAGACATGGCCGTGAGGGGACGGGGGCCGGACCGGCGCACCGGGGCCCGCGCCGCCCGCACCACGTCCGCCGGCACCGCGTCCACCGACTCGCGAGGGGCCGACGGACGCCGTCGCCACGTGGAGCGGCTCGGGGAACACGCCCGAGCGGTGGGCCGCAGACTGCGCGAGGGCGATCTCGGCCCGGTCCCCGTCCTCCTCGCGCTCGCCGTGACCTGGGCGGTCTTCCAGGGCCTCAACCGCAACTTCCTCTCGCCGCGCAACCTCTCCGTCCTCAGCGTGGACATCGTGGGGACCGGCATCATCGCCGTCGGCATCGTCTTCGTGCTGCTCATCGGCGAGATCGACCTGTCGGTGGGCTCGCTCGCCGGACTGGCGGGGGCGGTGTTCGCCTCGCTCAACGTGAACCTCGGGATGGCGGAGTGGCTCGCCGTGCTCATCGCCCTGCTCTGCGGCGCGGCCGCGGGCGCCGTCCACGGGTTCTCCTTCGCCAGGATCGGCGTGCCCGCGTTCGTCGTCACCCTCGCGGGCCTGCTGGCCTGGAACGGCGTGATGCTCTACCTGCTGGGGACGGAGACCTCCATCAACTTCAGCGAGAGCGGGTTGGTCGCCACGCTGACCAGCCGCTACTTCGACGCCGCGGTCGTCGCCTACGGCCTCGCCTCGCTCGCCACGGCCGCCTACCTCCTGGTCTCCTGGCACGACCGCAGACGGCGCGGCGCCGCCGGGATGCCGTACCGGCCGGTGAGCCGGATCTGGGTGCGCACCGCGCTCCTGGCGGTGGTCGCGTTCACCGCCGTCCACGTGCTGCGACGGTTCGAGGGCGTGCCGCTCGCGCTGCTGATCTTCCTCGCGGTCGTCGTCGTCTCCGACCTCTTCCTGCGCCGCACGCCCTACGGCCGGCGGGTCCTCGCGCTCGGCGGCGGCGTGGAGGCGGCCCGGCGGGCGGGCGTCGACGTGACACGGGTGCGGATCTCGGTGTTCGTGGTGTCGGGGACGCTCGCGGCTGTCGGCGGCCTGTTCGTCGCCTCACGGCTCACCTCGGCGAGCCAGGCCCCGGGCTCCGGGATGCTGCTGATCAACGCCATCGCCGCCGCCGTCATCGGCGGCACCAGTCTGTTCGGCGGGCGCGGCTCGCCCTGGTCGGCGCTGCTGGGGGTGCTCATCATCCAGTCGATCGCCTCGGGCATGGCGCTGCTGGGCGTCGAGCCTCCGATCCAGTTCGTCGTCACCGGCGGGGTGCTGTACGTCGCGGTCGTCTTCGACTCGTTGGCGCGGCGGGCCGCGGCCTCGCGCGGGCGACCCTGACACCCTGGCCGGCCGACCGGCCGACCGGCCGCACCACCTGACGGCCTCACCGTCCGACGGCGTGACCGCCGAAGCGCGCTCCCCGGGCGGGTCGGCTCACCCGTACGGGTATCCTCTCGACTGTTGTCATGGGACAACATCGTGAGAGATGCGGCGCGGATGGGTGGGAAGGTCGGGGCCATGATGTCGTCGCACGCGGGGGATGCGGAGCCGCCGCCGGGCGCACCGTGGGACGGCGTCGCCGAGTGGGAGTGGTGGGAGCCGTCCGTTCTGCTGGTCGAGGACGACCCCGGCGACGCCCTGCTGGTGGAGGAACTGGTCGCCGACAGCGCGCTGAAGATGCGGCTGCGGTGGGTGCGCTCGATGGCGGAGGCCGCCGACGTGCTGGCGACCGAGATACCCGACTGCGTACTGCTCGACCTGCACCTGCCGGACGCGCAGGGCCTGGAAGCGGTGTCCCGCGTCAAGACGCACGCCGACCAGGTGGCCATCGTGGTGCTCACCGGGCAGGCCGAGGAGCTCACCGGGCTGGCGGCGGTCGCCGGCGGCGCCCAGGACTATCTGGTCAAGGGACGGGTGGAGCCCGAGCTGTTTGGGCGGGCGGTGCGCTACGCGATCCAGCGCAAGCAGGGCGAACAGGCCGCCGTGGCGCTGCAGGCCAGCCAGATGCAGGCCCAGGAGAACGCCCGCCTGGAACGCGGGCTGCTGCCACGCCCGTTACTGCGCGGCGACGACGTCGACGTCGTCGCCCGCTATCTTCCCGGACGGGCGCAGGCGCTGCTCGGCGGCGACTTCTACGACATCGTGCAGAGCCCCGACGGCACGGTGCACGCGCTGGTCGGGGACGTGTCCGGGCACGGTCCGGACGAGGCCGCCCTGGGCGTCGCGCTGCGGATCGCCTGGCGCACCCTGGTGTTCTGCGGCGTCACCGGCGCCGAGCAGGTGGAGCGGCTGGAGGAGATCCTGCTGGCGGAACGCGCCCGGAGCGACGTCTTCGCGACGCTCGTCAGCCTCACCGCCGTGCCCGGAGAGCGACGCGCCCGGCTGGTTCGGGCGGGCCACCACGGCCTGCTGGTGCGCACGGCCGACGGGACCGAGTGGGCGGAGCCGCCCGGCGGTCCGGCGCTGGGCGTCATACCCGGCGGGGCGAACCGGCCGCTGGCGGAGCTGGAGGTGCCCGCGGGTGCGGGCGTGGTGCTCTTCACCGACGGCCTGTTCGAGGGGCACGTCGGCCGCGGGGCCGAGCGACTGGGGGAGGCCGGGCTGCTGGCGCTGGCCCGCGAGGAGGCCGGGCTGGCGCCCGAGCCGTTCGTCGACCGGCTGATCGAGCGGGTCGGAGGCCTGGCCGAGTCCCAGGGCGGCCTGGCCGACGACGTGGCCGTGGTCCATCTGAGCTGGAACTGAACGAGCGGGGCGAGCGGTGCCGGAGCGAAGGATGACGGACGTGACGAGCAGGGCCTGGACGGGGCGCCGCCTCACGGTGCAGAGCTGGTTCTACCTGGTCCTGGCGGCGATGATGCTGGTGGTGGCGGTCGGCACCGTGGTGGGCGCGAACATGCTGGACCGGACGGCGCAGGTGAGCGACGAGCTGCTCCAGCGGATCCAGCCGGCCCAGACCGAGGCGTACCGGCTGCAGGCGGCCCTGGTGAACCAGGAGACCGGGGTCCGCGGGTACGCGAGCGCCGCGGACCGGCAGTTCCTGGAGCCGTACACCGCGGGCAAGCAGGACGAGACGCGGGCGGTCGACCGCCTGCGCGCCCTGGTCGCCGGCCGGCCCGCGCTCCTCGCCGACCTGGAGGCGGTCGAGCAGCGCGCCGCGGACTGGCGGGCCGACTACGCCGAGCCGCTGGCCGCCTCGGTCACCCCCGGCCGGCCCCAGCCGGTCGACCAGCGCGCCGCGGACCGCGGCAAGGAGTCCTTCGACCACCTCCGCGCCCTGTGGACGAAGCAGAACACGGACCTGGCGCAGGCCGTCCGCGAGGGCCGGGCCAAGCTGTCGCACGAGCGCAAGACCCGCAACGCGGTCCTGAGCGGCATGGTCGCCGTCTTCCTGCTGACGGGGCTCACCCTCGCGGTCCTCGTCCGGATGCTGGTGACCCGTCCGCTGGAGGCGCTGCGCGGGGCGTCCCGGCAGGTGGCCGACGGCGACTTCGGCCATGTCATCGCCATAGGCGGGCCGGCTGACCTGGCCGCGGTGGCCGCGGACGTCGAAGGCATGCGCCAGCAGATCGTCGCCGAGCTGGAAGCCTCCCGCCGCCAGCGGGACGCCCTCACCGCACAGGCCGCCGACCTGGACGCCCAGGCCGTCGAACTGCGGCGATCCAACGCGGAGTTGGAGCAGTTCGCCTATGTCGCCTCGCACGACCTGCAGGAGCCGCTGCGCAAGGTCGCCTCCTTCTGCCAGCTCCTGGAGAAGCGGTACGGCGACAAGCTCGACGAACGCGCCCTGCAGTACATCGACTTCGCCGTCGACGGCGCCAAGCGCATGCAGATCCTCATCAACGACCTGCTCACCTTCTCCCGGGTCGGGCGCGTCAACGACGCCCAACTGCCTGTCGCCCTCGACCGGACGCTCGACAAGGCGCTGACCAACCTGACGGCGGCCGTCGAGGAGTCCGGCGCTCGGATCGACCGGCCGGAGCACCTGCCCGAGATCGTCGGCGACCCGACCCTGCTGACCATGCTGTGGCAGAACCTGGCCGGCAACGCCCTCAAGTTCCGCCACCCGGACCGCGCCCCGCACGTGCGCGTCACCTGCGAGCCTGACCCCGAGACCCCGGACGCCTGGCGGCTGTCCGTCGCCGACAACGGCATCGGCATCCCGGCCCAGTTCGCGGAGAAGGTCTTCGTCATCTTCCAGCGGCTGCACAGCCGCGACGCCTACGGCGGCACCGGCATCGGCCTGGCCCTGTGCAAGAAGATCGTCGAACACCACGGCGGCAGGATCTGGCTCGACACCGACCACACCGACGGCACCCGATTCTGCTTCACCCTCCCCGCCGCTCCCGCCACCGCGCCGGCGGCGGCCGGCACCGCGACGGCCGCCGCCGACGCGCACACCGAGAAGAAGGCCTGACATGACCCTCCCCTCCGGCACCCCCGTCGACGTCCTCCTCGTCGAGGACGATCCCGGCGACGAGCTGATGACCCGCGAGGCGTTCGAGGACAACAAGATCGGCAACACCCTGCACGTGGTGCGGGACGGCGAAGAGGCCCTCGACTTCCTCTACCGGCGGGGCGGCCACGCGGACGCGCCCCGGCCCGACCTCATCCTGCTCGATCTCAACCTGCCCAAGTACGACGGCCGCCAGGTGCTGGAGACGATCAAGTCGGATCCGGACCTCTCGCACATCCCCGTGGTCGTCCTCACCACCTCGGCGGCCGAGGAGGACATCCTGCGCAGCTACCGGCTGCATGCCAACGCCTACGTCACGAAGCCCGTCGACCTCGACCAGTTCATCGCCGCGGTCCGCCAGATCGACGACTTCTTCGTCCAGGTCGTCCGCCTGCCGCGCAGCGGCGCCTGAGTCAGGACGCGGACGCGGTGACCGGGTGCCGCGGCGTCGTCCCTTCTATGGTGGAAACGCACAGTGTCGCTCGGTACCCAGGCAGGCGGGCAGGACATGACAAAACCGCAGATCGACTATGCGGAGGTCTTCAGGGCCCTGCCCGGCATGGCGGCCCTGCTCACCCCCGACCTGGTGTACGCCGACGCCAACGACGACTTCCTCCGGCTGGCCGGGCGCACCCGCGAACAGTTGCTCGGCCGGTACATCTTCGACGTCTTCCCCGAGAACCCGAACGACCCGGCCGCGGCCGGCATGCGGGAGACCCGGGAGTCGATGCTGCGGGTGGTCGACACCGGCGAGCGCGACACGATGGCGCTGCTGCGTTACGACATCGAGGACCCCCAGCGGCCCGGCGTGTGGCAGGAGCGCTACTGGAGCCCGGTGAACGCGCCCGTCCACGGCCCGGACGGGGAGGTGGCGCTCGTGGTGCACCGGGTGGAGGAGGTCACCGAGCTCATTCACGCCCGCGGCGGGCCTAACGGCGGCGCCCGGGCCCGCGTGCCGCAGGCCGAGCTGTACACCCGGGCCCGGGAACTGCAGGAGGTCAACGAACGCCTGCGCCGGGCGCACGCCCGCGAGCGGGAGGTGGCCCTGGCCCTGCAGGCGGCGATGCTGCCGGCGCCCGGTCCGATCGGGCCGCACGAGGCAGCGGTGCGCTACCGGCCCGCCGTCGGCGCGCTCAACGTGTGCGGCGACTGGTACGACCTCGTCGACCTGCCCGACGACAACCTCGCGGTCGCCGTCGGCGACGTCGTGGGCCACGGCCTGGGAGCCGCCTGCGCCATGGGCCAGCTGCGCAGCGCCCTGAGCGCCGCCTGCCGCGTCGCAGCCGGCCCGGCCCAGGCCCTGGAGGCTCTCGGCCTGTACGCCCGCTTCGTCGAGGGCGCCGAGGCGACGACCGTCGTGACGACGTTCATCGACCGCACGAGCCACACCATCGCCTACAGCTGCGCCGGCCATCCGCCGCCGGTCCTGGTGCGGCCCGACGGCGCCGTCACCTTCCTCGACCAGGCGACCGACCCCCCGCTCGCCGCCCGCCCCGAACACCTGCCCCGCCCGCAGGCCCGCCTCCCCTACGTCGAGGGCAGCACCCTGGTGCTGTACACCGACGGGCTGATCGAGCGGCGCGGCGAGGACATCGACACCGGCCTGACCCGCCTCGCCGACTCCCTCGTCCGCCACCGGCACCGCACCCCCGAGACCCTGGCGGACGCGCTTCTGGCCGATCTGCTGCCCGCCACCGGCACCACGGACGACACGGCCCTGATCGTCCTGCGGCTGTGACCGGGACAGGCGGCGTACGGGTGTGCGGACATGCCTGCGGGCAGCGCGGGAAGGAGACGTTCGTCCCTGCCCCCGACACCTGAGGACCGCTGGTCATGACCGCTGAGCACGACCCCCTCCACCAGCCGGCCGCCCCGGTCGTGACCGAACCGACGCCGGACGTCCAACTCCAGATGCTCGTACGGCTGATCGGGCAGGACCCGGAAGCGGCCCTGCCGATCACCCTCGTCGTCGGAGGCGGCTTCCTCCACGGGGACCTGATCTCGCACGAGGCCTGGACGACGGAGTGGGCACGCAGCCTGCGCAGCTTCGACGGGCCCGGCGCGCAGCTCCTCAAGCGCTTCCCCGAACAGGTGGACCAGGCCGTCGCCGACAAGCAGGGGCGCCCCGGCCCGCAACGGCTTCCGCAGTGGATCCATCTGCGCGACGCCACCGGTGCGGCCGGAACGGGCAGGCCCGTCGTCATGCCGCTGTGGCGTGGTCGGCTCGCGGACGTGGCCGGCTGGTCGCTGGGCAAACCGGCCTGAGGGGCGGGGCGAACGGCCTGAAGGACGGGACAGCTGACGGCGGAGAGCGGGCCGACGGCACACTCGAGGAACCATTTACTCCAGTTGTCCGTACTATCTCTCCAGCAGCGCCCCGTCCGTCTGCTGCCTCCCGTCGAGGAAAGGTCGTGTGTTTCATGTCCGAGAACGCTTCCGCCAACGAACTCACCTCTCAGTACACCGCTCAGGTGACCGCCGATCTGGAACGCAACACCAAGGAACAGGAACGCGTCAGCGCGGAAATCGCCGCTCTGCAGGAGCAGTTGACGGCACTCGAACGGGACCACGGCGTGCTGGTCAGCATTCAGCAGGCCATCGACTCCGCGCCGACGCCGGCTGTGACGGCGGAGTCCGCCCCGGCGGTCGAGCCCGCCGCCGGCGTCACCGTGCCCGCCCCCCGCAAGAAGTCCGCGGCCGCGTCCGGCACGCGTAAGCGCGCCCAGCCCAAGAAGAGCGCCTCGCAGCCCACCGCGTCGGCGGAGAAGCCGGCCGCCCGCAAGCGGACCGCCGCGAAGAAGGACGTCGTCAAGAAGGACGTCGCCAAGAACGACACGGCGAAGAAGGAAACGGCGCCCAAGGAGGCGGCGAAGGTCGCGCAGCCGACCCTGGTCGACCTGGTCCGCGGCCATCTCGCCCAGCAGAGCGAGCCCCGTTCGGCCGCCGAGATCGCCGCCGCCCTCGGCCAGACGCACCCGGACCGCAACGTCAAGACCACTGTGGTGCGCACCACCCTGGAAGGCCTCGTCGCCAAGGCCCAGGCACAGCGCAGCAAGCAGGGTTCCTCGGTGTTCTACACCGCGGCCGACGCCCCCGAGGCGACGGCCCCGGCGCAGACCGAGAAGGAGCCCGCCACCGCCGACGCGTGACACCTGCGCCGTGACATGCCCTGGCGGGCGGAGGGGCGTCGATGTCAGAGGCTCCCCCTACCATCCGGGCATGCGAGCTTCAGGAACGTTCACAGTCGCCGACTTCACGCCGGCTCCGGTGCCGAGCCCTCCGATCGAGACCGCGGCGCCGGCCGGGGTGGCCACCATGACCAAGTCGTACGAGGGTGAAGTCGCCGGCCGTTCGGCCACGTTGTTCACCGCCGCGTACGACCCGGCCACCGCCACGGGAACCTATGTCGCCATGGAGTCCTTCGAGGGGACGCTCCAGGGCCGGGCGGGCTCCTTCAACTTCGCGCACGCCGCGTCCACGGTGGGCGAGAGCCGGGAGAGCGAGTACTTCGTCGTCGTTCCGGGCAGCGGAACAGGAGAACTGGCCGGGATCTCGGGCGCCGGAGGCATCGCGATCGACCCGGACGGCACGCACCGGATCTGGTTCGACTACCGGCTCGACCGCTGACCCGGCGCCCCGGTCGTGCGGTCTTCGGCCGCCCCGGCCGGGCGCGGGATCAGTCCTGGCGCCACGGTGCCAGGTCGCGCCGGTACCAGGTGCCCGGCTTACCGCCCACGTCGGCCGGGCCCGCCGGCCCGGCCGGCACGAACCCGGCCTTGAGCAGTACCTTCCGGGACGCGGCGTTCTCGTCCGCCGCGGCCGCCCGCACCGTGCGCAGGCTGTGCCTCGCCGGCGCCAGCCGGCACAGCTCCATCACGGCGGCCGTCGCCACGCCTCGGCCGGCGACGTGCTGCGCGACCCGGTATCCGAGTGCGGCGCCGCCGTCCTCCAGGTCGTACAGGTTGAAGCGGCCCACGACCGAGCCGTCCCCGGCCGCCAGGACGTAGAAGGCGCACACGCCGGTCGTCTGCTCGGCGAGGAGAGCGCGGTGGCGGTCGGCGTACCGGGCGAAGAACGCGTCGCCCCGGTCGCCGACCGAAGCGGCGAAGTAGTCGCGGTTGGCCAGCTCGAAGGCCAGGACCGCGGGGGCGTGGTCGGCACGCAGCTGCTCGAGGACGGGCACCGTCTCACGGTACCCGGCCGCCGCGCGCGGGTCGTCCGGGTTTTCGTCGCCCGCCGGCCACCGCTGCGGCAGGCGACGGGCCACGGGCCACGGGCCACGGGCGACAGGCGACAGGCGACAGGCGACGGGCACGACACGGCGAACGGTCATCGAGGTTCCAAGTGGCCGGCGGCGGATCCATGGGACTCTCCAGGAGTACTGCCCGCGGCCTGTTCCCGGTCGTGGACGGCACGCGAGGGCCAGGTCACAACGGCCGGGAGGGCAAGGTCACAGCCCTGCCCTCTCCTGTTCCTCTCCGTATCTGGCCTAGCATCCGAGCATGACGGTCCTGCCTGACGACGGGCTTGAGCTGGCCGGCGAGTTCCCTGACGCCACCCACGAGCAGTGGCAGCGCCTCATCGCGGGCGTGCTGCGCAAGTCGGGCAAGGACGTCGGGGACGCTCAAGCCGAGGAAGCCCTGTCCACCGCGCTGGAGGACGGGTTGCGCACCCGTCCCCTCTACACCGCGCACGATCGCGCGCCCGAGCCGGGCTACCCCGGGTTCGCTCCGTTCGTGCGGGGCGGCAGGCCGGAGGGGAACACCGCCGGAGGGTGGGACGTGCGGCAGCGGCACGCGGCCGCCGACGGCGACGCCGTGCTCGCGGACCTGGAGAACGGCGTCACCTCCCTGTGGCTGGTCGTCGGCGAGGGAGGCGTCCCCGTGACCTCGCTCGGCCGGGTCCTCGACGGCGTCCTTCTCGACCTGGCGCCCGTCGTGCTCGACGCGGGCGCCGAAGTGGAGCCGGCCGCAGAGGAGTTGTTGCGGCTGTACGCGGAGCGGGGCGTCGCCGCGGATGCGGCGCGCGGCAACCTCGGCGCGGATCCGCTCGGTCACGAGGCCCGCACGGGCGAGGCGAGTGACTTCGCCGCGGCCGCCGGTCTCGCGCGACGGTGCGCCGACGAGTACCCGGGGCTGCGGGCGCTGACGGTGGACGCGCTGCCCTGTCACGAGGCGGGCGGCTCGGCCGCACAGGAGCTGGGCGCCTCGCTGGCGACCGGCGTCGCGTATCTGCGCGAGCTGACGGCGGCCGGACTCAGCGTCGAACAGGCCTGCGGGCAGCTGGAGTTCCGCTACGCGGCGACCGCGGACCAGTTCCTGACGATCGCCAAGCTGCGGGCCGCGCGCCGGCTGTGGGCGCGGGTCGCCGAGGCGTGCGGGGCGCCGGGCGCCGGCGCGCAGCTCCAGCATGCCGTGACCTCTCCGGTCATGATGTCGCGCCGCGACCCCTGGGTGAACATGCTGCGCACCACCATCGCCACGCTGGCCGCGGGCACCGGCGGGGCGGACGCCGTGACCGTGCTGCCCTTCGACGACGCCCTCGGGCTGCCGGACGCCTTCGCACGGCGCATCGCCCGCAACACCTCCACCATCCTCATCGAGGAGTCCCACCTGGCCCGGGTGATCGACCCGGCCGGCGGCTCCTGGTACGTGGAACGCCTCACCGACGAACTGGCCCGTGCGGGCTGGGAGTTCTTCCAGGGCATCGAGCGTGACGGCGGGCAGGCGGCCGTCCTGCGCTCGGGCCGTCTGCGGCAGGCCCTGGCCGAGACCTGGCAGGCCCGCAGCGCGAAGCTCGCCAAGCGGCGCGAACCCATCACCGGCGTCAGCGAGTTCCCGTTCCTCGCCGAGAAGCCGGTGGTGCGCGCGAGCAAGCCGCAGCCGCGGACCGGCGGTCTGCCCAGGGTGCGCCGTGACGAGGCCTACGAGGCGCTGCGGGCGCGCTCCGACGCCCACCTCGCGGCGACCGGCGCCCGGCCGCGGATCTACCTGGCGGCGATCGGTCCGGCCGCCGCGCACACCGCCCGGCTGACGTTCGCCGCCAACCTGTTCCAGGCGGGCGGTGTCGAACCGGTCACCGAGGGCGCCTTCGAGGACAGCGGCGCCACCGAGGTCTGCCTGTGCTCCAGTGACGCGCTGTACGAGGAGCGGGCCGAGGCGGAGGCCGCGCGGCTGAGGGCCGCCGGCGCCTCGCACGTGTTCCTCGCCGGACGTCCGGGGCAGCACACGGGTGTCGACGCGTACGTGTTCGCGGGCTGTGACGCCGTCGCGGTGCTGTCCGCCACCCTCGACCGCATGGGAGTTGTGTCCTGATGGGTATCCCCGACTTCTCCGGGATCGAGCTGGGGACCCCGGCCGCCGACGGCGGCGCCGACGCATGGCGTACGGCCGTGAAGAAGGCGGCGGGCGGGGACGACCTGCTCTGGGAGACCCCGGAGGGCATCCGGGTCAAGCCGCTGTACACGGGCGAGGACCTGGAGGGCCTGGACTTCCTGGGCACCTACCCGGGCGTCGCGCCGTATCTGCGCGGCCCCTACCCGACGATGTACGTCAACCAGCCCTGGACGATCCGCCAGTACGCCGGCTTCTCCACCGCCGAGGAGTCCAACGCCTTCTACCGCCGCAACCTCGCGGCCGGCCAGAAGGGCCTGTCGGTCGCCTTCGACCTGCCGACGCACCGCGGCTACGACAGCGACCATCCGCGGGTGACCGGCGACGTCGGCATGGCGGGCGTGGCGATCGACTCGATCTACGACATGCGGCAGCTGTTCGACGGGATCCCGCTCGACAGGATGACCGTGTCGATGACGATGAACGGCGCCGTGCTGCCGGTGCTGGCGCTCTACATCGTCGCCGCCGAGGAACAGGGCGTGCCGCCCGAGAAGCTGGCCGGGACCATCCAGAACGACATCCTCAAGGAGTTCATGGTCCGCAACACCTACATCTATCCGCCGAAGCCGTCGATGCGGATCATCTCCGACATCTTCGCCTACACCTCGCAGCGGATGCCCCGTTACAACTCCATCTCCATCTCCGGCTATCACATCCAGGAGGCGGGCGCGACGGCCGACCTGGAGCTGGCGTACACCCTCGCGGACGGCGTGGAGTACATCCGCGCGGGCCGTGAGGCGGGTCTGGACGTCGACGCGTTCGCGCCGCGGCTGTCGTTCTTCTGGGCGATCGGCATGAACTTCTTCATGGAGGTCGCCAAGCTGCGCGCGGCGCGGCTGCTGTGGGCGAAGCTGGTGAGGCAGTTCGACCCGCAGAACAGCAAGTCGCTGTCGCTGCGCACCCATTCGCAGACCTCCGGCTGGTCGCTGACCGCGCAGGACGTCTTCAACAACGTCACGCGCACCTGTGTCGAGGCGATGGCGGCGACCCAGGGCCACACCCAGTCACTGCACACCAACGCCCTCGACGAGGCGCTGGCGCTGCCGACCGACTTCTCGGCGCGCATCGCCCGCAACACCCAGCTGCTGATCCAGCAGGAGTCCGGCACCACCCGGACCATCGACCCCTGGGGCGGCAGCGCGTACGTGGAGAAGCTGACGTACGACCTGGCCCGCCGGGCCTGGCAGCACATCCAGGAGGTCGAGCAGGCGGGCGGCATGGCCAAGGCCATCGACGCGGGCATCCCCAAGCTGCGCATCGAGGAGGCCGCCGCGCGCACGCAGGCCCGTATCGACTCCGGCCGTCAGCCGGTGATCGGCGTGAACAAGTACCGGGTGGAGACCGACGAGGAGATCGACGTCCTCAAGGTCGACAACTCCTCCGTGCGCACGCAGCAGATCGAGAAGCTGCGGCGGCTGCGCGAGGAGCGCGACGACGCCGCCTGCCGGGACGCCCTCGACGCGCTGACCCGTGCCGCCGGGGGCGAGGGCAACCTGCTGGAGCTGGCCGTGAACGCGGCCCGGGCGAAGGCCACCGTCGGCGAGATCTCGGACGCCCTGGAGAAGGTGTACGGGCGCCACGCGAGCCAGATCCGTACGATCTCCGGCGTGTACCGCAACGAAGCAGGCGAGTCCCCGTCCGTGGACCGCACCCGCGAGCTGGTGTCCGCCTTCGAGGAGGCGGAGGGCCGGCGCCCGCGCATCCTGGTCGCCAAGATGGGCCAGGACGGGCACGACCGCGGTCAGAAGGTGATCGCGACCGCCTTCGCCGACCTCGGCTTCGACGTCGACGTCGGCCCGCTGTTCCAGACGCCGGGCGAGGTGGCCCGGCAGGCCGTCGAGGCCGACGTGCACATCGTCGGGGTGTCCTCGCTGGCCGCCGGTCACCTCACCCTGGTGCCGGCGCTGCGCGAACAGCTCGCCGAGGAGGGGCGCGAGGACATCATGATCGTCGTCGGAGGCGTCATCCCGCCGCAGGACGTGCCCACGCTCCTGGAGATGGGCGCGGCCGCCGTGTTCCCGCCTGGCACCGTCATCCCGGACGCGGCGTACGACCTCGTCAAGCGGCTGTCGGACGACCTCGGGCACGACCTCTGAAGCCCATGGCGATCGACCTCGACACCTATGTGAAGGGCGTGCTCGACGGCAGGCGGGCGATCATCGCCCGCGCCATCACGCTGGTGGAGTCCACCCGTCCCGGGCACCGGGCGCCGGCGCAGGAGTTGCTGACCGAGCTGCTGCCGCACAGCGGCCGGGCCCGGCGGATCGGCGTCAGCGGGGTGCCGGGCGTCGGCAAGTCGACGTTCATCGACGCGTTCGGCACGATGCTGACCTCGCTCGGGCACCGGGTGGCGGTGCTCGCGGTGGATCCGTCGTCGAGCCGCACGGGCGGCTCGATCCTCGGCGACAAGACCCGGATGGAGCGCCTGGCCGTCGATCCTGCGGCCTTCGTACGGCCCTCCCCCACCGCCGGCACCCTCGGCGGGGTCGCCAAGGCGACGCGGGAGTCGATCGTGGTGATGGAGGCGGCCGGCTACGACGTCGTCCTCGTCGAGACGGTCGGCGTGGGCCAGTCGGAGACGGCGGTGGCCGACATGGTCGACTCGTTCCTGCTGCTGACCCTCGCCCGCACCGGCGATCAGCTGCAGGGGATCAAGAAGGGCGTCCTGGAGCTGGCCGACGTGATCGCCGTCAACAAGGCGGACGGGCCGCACGAGCGGGACGCGCGCGCCGCCGCCCGGGAGCTGGCGGGCGCGCTGCGCCTGATGCACGGCAGGGACGCGGCGTGGTCGCCCCCCGTGCTGAGCTGCAGCGCCCGGGAGTCCGCGGGCCTGGACACCGTGTGGGAGCGTCTGGAGCAGCACCGCACCCTGCTGGACTCCACCGGCCGCCTCGCCGCCAAGCGGCGCGAGCAGCAGGTCGGCTGGACCTGGACCATGGTCCGTGACGAACTCCTCGGGCGGCTGCACGCCGACCCGTCGGTGCGGGCCCTCGCGCCGGTCCTCGAACAACGGGTCCGGGACGGAGAGCTCACGGCGACGCTGGCCGCCGAGCGCATCCTGGAGGCCTTCACCACGCCCGGCGACCCGTCCGCCGCGTCCTGACCGAGCCGGGGACCGGGCCGGTCGTCCGCCGCGGCCGTCGCCGGGCGCGTCCGCGGGAGGCCGACGCGCCCGCACCGGGTTCCTCGACGTCCGACGGCCCCGCGGGGAGCGCGAGTCGGGCTTGTCGTCGGGATCGGTCTGCAGCAGGGTGGCTCGGGCGCGCCCGGGATGCGCCGCCCGTGCCCGTGCTCCCGGCGAGGGACCGATGAGTTCCGGGCGCGTGCGGGGTCTTCGCGTCGAGGGACCTGGCGAGCGGGGTGCGCCGGGTGCCAGCGGCGGTTGGCGCCGGACGTGGAGGTGACGCCGTCGGTGATGGAGTCGCCCAGGGCGACGACGGTCGCGTCGGCCTCGTCGCTAGTCGCGGCCCACCGTCAGCGGCGCGGGGCGGTAGGGGACGTAGGCCGCCCCGTCCAGGTCGAGGGCGGTGGCGGAGCGCTGGAGCGCGGCGGGGGTCGCCGCGTCGTCCCAGCTGCCGGTGCTCACGCGGTGTTCGAGCGCGTGCAGGGCGGCCACGGTCTCCGCGGTGGTGAACGCGCAGTGGCCCTGCCGCTCGACGTACGCCTGCCGCAGGAGCGCGCCGTCGCCGGAGGCGCGCACCCGGGCGGCGAACCGGTTCTCCTGCTCCACCGGGACCAGGTTGTCGGCGGTGGTGTGGACGTCGAGCAGCGGCACGTCGAGTCCCTGGCCGGCGGAGGAGGTCCGTCGCGCGGTGCGGACGGCGGCGGGATCGGCGGTGACCGTGGCGCCCTCGGTCAGCGTGCGCAGATCGGCGCGCAGGTCGAGACCGGCCGCCCGGTAGAGGGCGCGGACCAGGGGCGCGTGGGCGGAGCCGGCCAGCAGGCGGGCGTAGTCCACGCCCTGGTTCCAGGAGTTGTTGCCGCCGGCCGACTGCTCCACGGCGTACCGGCCGCCCTCGACGAACGACAGGATGCCCTGCGCGAACCACGCGTACTGCTGCTCCTGCTGCCGCGTCCAGTCGCCCGGGGCGGGCCGGTCCGCTCCGGGCGCCCAGGCCGGCAGGTTGAGGAAGGCCGCCGCCAACGCGATCCGGGCGCGGCCCGCCGGGGTGCCCTGAGCGTCGGTGACCGCCTCGGTGAGCCGGTCGGCGGTGGCGGAGGCCTCGGCCGCGGTGCGGAACCGGACGAGCGGCACGTCCTGTCCGGGCAGGAGCAGCCGGGCGATCGTGTACTCGGCGTCGAGCTGGTAGTTGTCCAGATCGGTGCCGCCGGCGACCAGGCCGCACTGGCCCAGCGCGCCGTCGATGCGTCCGCCGCCGTCCCGGGCCAGCTGCGCGTTGACGAGCCCGCCCATGGACTGGCCGACGGCCAGGGTGCGCCGGGGCGCGCCGATCCTGGCGGTGACGGCGTCGAGGGTGGCGAACTGGTCCCGTTCGGCGCTGTTCAGGGCCCACATCGAGCCCTGGGGGTCGTACGACGAGCCGGCCAGCGCATAGCCCTGGGCGAGCAACTCGGTGCGTACGGCCTCGGTGGGGGCGTTCCTGGCGACGGTGGGGCCGAAGCCGTGGCTGAACAGCAGCAGGGTGCCGTTCCAGCGGTCGGGGACGTCCGCGATCCAGGTGGCGCCGTCGGAAAGGGTGCCGGTCAGGTGGCCGGCGACCGTCGCGTCGGCCTGAGCGGCCGGCAGGGGCAGGGCGACGAGGGCCGCGGACGCGAGCGCGGCCAGCGCGAGGCGCAGCCGGGTGCGGGAGGCGCGAGGACGGGTGCCGGAAGGCATGGCGGCGGCTCCTGGTGGGGGGAAGGGGCGGGGGCCGGAACGGTCGGCCGGCGCACTGGTGCACCGGTCTCGTGCGCTGGACGAAGGCGTCGAGGAATGTAAGGCAGTTTTCCTACGGCGGTCAACAGCATGCACAACTTTGAGACGGCCAGAGGCTGGCGAGCGTCTCCTCCCGCGCGACGCCAGTATCATCGACGTCACGCGCGGCACGCGGACTCGTGAACTGCCCCGGCGGACAAGGAACTTCACACACCGGCCGGGCCGAACCGCCTCGGCGACGGGCCCCACACCCGGGGGCCGCCCGATCGGATCGACCGTGCCCGGGGCGAGCGGTCGGGAGGAGGAATGCGCGGTGTCCCTGACGGACAAGGCCATCGAACGGATTCGTGAGCTGATCCGCACCGGCGCCCTCCCCCCGGGATCCAAACTGCCCCCGGAAGCCGATCTGGCCGCACAGCTGGGCCTGTCCCGCAACCTCGCCCGCGAGGCCGTCAAGGCGCTGGCCGTGGCCAGGGTCCTGGAGGTCCGCCGGGGCGACGGCACCTACGTCACCAGCCTGCAGCCTCGTCTGCTCCTGGCAGGACTGGGCGGGGCGGTGGAGCTGCTCCAGGGCGACTCCGCCGCCCTTCAGGACCTCATGGAGGTGCGCCGGCTTCTCGAGCCGGCCGCCACAGCACTGGCCGCCACCCGCATCTCCGACGATCAACTCGCCGAAGTCAAAAGCCACTTGGACGCCATGCGGGAGGCGCGTGACGACGTCGAACTGCTCAACGCGCATGACGCGGCCTTTCACCGCGCGGTCGTCGCCGCGACGGGCAACGAAAGCCTGCTCACCCTGCTGGAGGGCATCTCCGGCCGCACACTGCGGGCGCGGATCTGGCGCGGCCTCGTCGACGACCGGGCCGCGGGCCGGACCCTCGCCGAGCACGAGGCGATCTACGCGGCGCTCACCGTCCGCGACAGCGCCCTGAGCCAGGCCGCCGCCCTGATGCACGTCAGCAACACCGCGCTGGCGCTGAGCGAACACCTGCGCTCCACCCCGCCCCTCCCCCTCGGCACGACCGCCCCGAACTGACGAGGCGGTCGCGGCCCACCGCGCCGGCGGATCACGCCGATGCTGTCGCTGCTGCGGCTGCGGCTGCGACTGCGACTGCGACTGCGGCTGCGGCTGCGACTGCGACTGCGACTGCGGCTGCTGTCACTGCTGTCACTGCTGTCACTGCTTGCCGATCAAATCCCCGGGGAAGGCGCCCGCGGCCCACGGCGGCCTGGGCGAACGCGGACGCGAGGACCGTCAGGCGGGCCACGCCCTCGGCGCCGAGGTGCTCGTAGGGAGCCCGGTCGAGACGGTCGGTCTCCTGCTCGATCTCCTCGCGCAGCGCGACGCCCCGCTCGGTGAGTTCACCGTCGCCGTCCAGCAGCCCGCGCTCCCGCAGGCGACCCGACGCCGCGTTCCAGTCGTCCTCGGTCCAGCCGCGCGTGGCCAGGACCCACGTCGGCGTCATGCCCCGGCCGGTGGAGGTGTGCGTCACCATCGCCTCCAGCCCGTCGAGGCCGGCGGCCATCAGCACGGCCAGGTGTCCGTCGCCCCGGGTGGGCTTACGAACAGCTCGCATGTCTCAGGCCCCCTCCTGTCTCACGAACTTCCAGGTGAGGAACAACGATGATGCCCATCGGACCTCGCAGGTTGCTGTCTCAGAGCACGCCAAGAACCGTAGCCCGTTCGTGACCTACGGCAACAAGGCAAGGCCCCGCAGCGGCCCCTGCACCAGACTGACCTGCGGGCTTGGAGTCCCAACGAGCTACCGGGGGCGGACGGGCGCCGCGATCATGTTTTCACGCCGACAAGGCGTTCCCCGACAGGGACCAGAAGGTCTGACCTGCGACATCACCTGGGACCAACTGACGGGCGCGTGATACGGGGGCTTCGGCTCGGCGTGACAAAATAAGGGCCGTTCGTCCGTCCTTTGATGCTGCGAGGTTCTCCGTGAGCAAGCACGTGGCCCGCGAGCCGCTGCGCCGTAATGCGCGGTCCAACCGGGCGCGCATCCTCGCCACGGCCCGTGAGGAGCTGGGGCGGAACCCCGATGTCACGCTGGAGGAGGTGGCGCGGGCCGCCGGGGTCGTCCGGCGCACCCTCTTCGGGCACTTCCCGGGGCGGGCGGCGCTGGTGGAGGCCCTCGCCGAGGAAGCCGCCGAGACGTTGCGGAACACGGTGGAGGCCGGGCCGGAGCCGGGGGAGTCGGCCGAGCGGGCGTTGGCGCGGTGCGTACTCCGGATGTGGCCCGTGGGCGACCGCTACCGCATGCTGCTGGCGCTCACCCGGCGGGACCTCGGCTCCGAGCGCGTCGCCGATGTGCTCGCGCCGGCCCGGGAGGCCGTCACCGGGATCCTGGAACGCGGGCAGCGGGACGGCGTCTTCCACTCCCATCTGCCGCCGACCGTGCAGAGCACAGGCCTGATGGCGTTGATCGTAGCTCTGGTGGAGTCCGTCAACACCGGCGCGCTGGAGGACGACGGGCACCGGATCGCCACGGCCACCCTCATCGCGGCCGGCGTGCCGGAGGATCGGGCGAGCGCGGTGGTCGAGGAGGTTGCGTCGGCGATGGCTACGGCTCTTCCGGCCCACGGCACCTGATTTCTCTCCGGCCGACCCGTTCGACGAGGTGTCCCGGGCGTCGCCGCGGCGGAAGGCGACCGACTTGCCGGAGAAGTGGGCGGTGAGGCCCTGCTCCGTGGTGGTGACCGAGCGCAGTCGGAGGCCGTCGGGGATGTTCCGCGGCGCGATCGGCTCGGCGAAGACCTGGCCGAGCGACTTCTCACCGGCCTCGGGCCGGGCGACGCGGCCCGCGACCTTGAAGTCCTTGAAGGTGACGCGGTTGCCGGAGGCCGCCGAGACGGTTGTCGTCGCGGTGGCCTCGAAGCCGAGGGTGGTCAGGACGCGGGCGCGGATCCGGTCGCAACCGTAGCCCCGGGTCAGTTCCAGGCCCAGGGCGTCGGGCAGGTCCGCGTACGACAGGAAGACGGTCGCCTCCGCCGAGCGGGCCCGGCCTCGCTGTCGTCGTCCGACTTCGTCAACCCGTCCATACGCAGGGCGAGTTCGGTCACCGGCAGCCGACGGTCCGAGCCGTCGGCGGGTTCGTGCGCGTACGAGAACTCGCCCTCCTGGTCACGGTCGTGCTCGGGGCGGGGGCGGTACATCGGCCCTCCTCCAAAGGGCTCCAGGGGGCCAGGGAGTTGGGGGCGGACATGTGTGAGTGCGAGTGGGGTACGGGCACGCGGTTTCAGACGGGACTCGGGGTCGACCCGGACTTCCGTACCTGATCGACCTTCGCGGCGGCGGTGTCCGGGGCGACTCCGGCGGCGATGAGGGTGGCGGCGCCGGTGCCGTCGTCGGACCACAGGCCGCAGTCGGCGCAGTCGAGCAGGGCCAGCAGTTGGGCCTCGATGGCTCGGCCGAGCGGGTCGGGCGGGACTGTGGTCTGGAAGACGCCCTGTCGGCGGCCGTGGGCGAAGACCCTCGTGGCCATGTTTCGGGCGGGGGTCAGCAGGTCGTCGACGCGTGCGCGTGCGAGGTCATGGCCGCGGGCCAGCCTGATGAGGGCGCGGTAGCGGTCGCCGACGGGCCACACCATGAGGACGAATCGCGCCAGGTCCGCGACGGCGTCGGGGTCGGGGCCGGGGCACCCGCGACGGCGCGCCGGATCGCCTCCGCGGCCTCGGCGGCCAGGCCCTCAGCCAGCGCGGCCCGGCAGGCGAAGTGGACGTACACGGTGCGCCGGGCCACACCGGCGGCGGCGATGTCCTCCAGGCGGCTGTCGGGGTCGCGGGTCAGTTCCCGCCGAGCCGCGTCGAGGATCCGGGCACGGGTGGCCCGCGCGTCCCGACGCTGCGTCGAAGTCGCGGTCGAAGTCGGCGAGGGGGACGAAGTCGGAGCAGGAGGGGGCGGCGTCTCGTGGGGCCGGGCCGGAGACCGTCTCGGCCTCGTCGTCGGTGTTCGTGCTGGTCGGCTGGTCACGTCGGTACCTCGAGGGCGGGTGGGAGGAGGGAGTCGTCGCGATAGTTGCACATCGATGGGCAATAAACTAGTCTGCACATCGATGGGCAATTAAGTGCTCCCGCCCGTCCGCCCCGTCCCTCTCTGGAGCTACCGATGCCCTTCCTTGCGAACACCCCCGTGGAGAAGATGACCGGGCCGTACGCGCGGCGCTGGTGGGCGCTGCTCGTTCTGTGCCTGAGCCTGCTGATCACGGTGATGGCGAACACGTCGCTGATCGTCGCCGCCCCCGACATGACCACCGACCTGGGCCTGAGCAGCAGTGATCTGCAGTGGGTCGTCGACAGCTACACCGTTCCGTACGCGGCGCTGATGCTGGTGCTGGGCTCGATCGGCGACAAGTACAGCCGGCGCGGCGCGCTGGTGCTGGGTCTGCTGATCTTCGCCGGCGGTTCGGTGATGGGGAGCATGGTCGACGAGACCTCGCTGGTCATCGTGGCCCGCGCGATCATGGGTGTCGGTGCCGCGGTCGTGATGCCGGCCACGCTGTCCCTGGTGGTCGCGACCTTCCCCCGGAGCGAGCGGGCCAAGGCCATCACCGCCTGGGCCGCGACCTCCGGGGTGGCGGTAGCCGTCGGCCCGCTGGTCTCCGGCTGGCTGCTTGAGGACCACGCCTGGGGCTCGACCTTCCTGATCAACGTGCCGATCGCCGTCCTCGCCGTGTTCGGCGCGCTCGCCCTGGTACCGCCGTCCAAGGCGGAGGGCATGGGCCGGATCGACTACGTCGGTGGTCTGCTGTCGATCGTCACCGTCGGCTCCCTGATCTACGCCGCCATCGAGGGCCCGCACTTCGGCTGGGGCGCCGGCCCCGTCACCGCCGCCGTGGTCGCCGGTGCCGGTCTGGTCGCCTTCGTCGCCTGGGAGCTGCGGCACCCGCACCCGATGCTGAACGTCCGAAAGTTCGCGCTGCGGCCCTTCACCGGCTCGATGCTCGCGGTGATGTTCTTCTTTTTCGGTATGTTCGCCGTGCTCTACTACTCGACGCAGTTCCTGCAGTTCGTCCTCGGCTACGGCGCCCTGGACACGGGCCTACGGCTGCTGCCGCTGGGCGGTGCGGTGTTCCTCGGGTCCGCGCTGACCGGGATGCTCACCCCGAAGCTGGGGGTGAAGGTGATGGTCGTGACCGGCATGGCCATCGGCACGGCGGGCATGTTCCTGCTCACCCAGATCGACAAGGGATCGACGTACGGGGACTTCCTGGTCCCGCTGATGATGCTGGGCCTCGCGCTCGGACTGGCCATCTCCCCGGCGACCGACACGATCATGGGCTCCTTCCCCGAGTCCGAGCTGGGCGTCGGCGGCGGTGTCAACGACACCGCGCTGGAGCTGGGAGGGGCGCTGGGCATCGCGGTGCTGGGCTCGCTGCTGGGCACGGCCTACCGGGACGAGCTGACCGACCTGGTGGGCAACCGGCTCCCGGCGGAGGCGATGGAGACCGCCAAGGACTCGGTCGGCGCCGGCCTGGCCGTCGCGGAGCGGGTCGCGCAGGATCCCTCCGCCGGACCCCAGCAGGCCCAGGCCGCCGTGGACGCCGTCCACCAGGCCTTCGCCCACGGCGTCGCCCAGACCAGCCTCATCGGCGGGATCATCATGGCCGCCGGAACACTGATCGTCCTCGCGGTCCTGCCGGGCCGGCGCGGGTTCGCGAGGCAGAGCGCCGAGCAGGGGGCCGGGACGACGGCGAGCGAGGCGGCGACTGTGCGGGAGCACACCGGGTCCACCCGCTAGATCGCCGACGGGGCGTCCACTGGATCGCCGGGGACGCATCCGCCGGGTGGCCGGGCACCGCCACCGCCGGATCGTCCGCCGGGTGCGTCGGCCAGGAGCCCGGCGGCGCGACGCGCAGGGCGCGGGCGTGGTCCACGGTCGACGGCCACGCGGATCCTCTGCCGGAACACTCACCGTCCTCGGCCTCCGGGGCGGCCCGGAGGCCGAGGACGGTGAGGTGACAGCGGCGGTCGCCGCAGACGCCGCCCTGCGACGACACGCGACCGCCGTTCTCCTCCGATACAGCAGCCCAGACGGTCGCCGACCACATCCTGGGCTTCTGAACAGCTGACCCTCCTCCAACCACCCAGAACTCGAAGGGTTGAACAACCATGACTGATAAGGAAAGGCAGGAGGCCATGGCTGTGGCGACTCCTCCGTACGCGAGCGACGCACTGGCCGAGGGAACCGTCGACGCGGTGGTGATCGGCGGAGGCGCCGCGGGGCTGAACGGTGCACTGATCCTCGCCCGCTCCCGCCGCTCGGTCGTCGTGATCGACAGCGGCTCCCCGCGCAACGCGCCCGCGGAGGCCGTGCACGGCCTCATCGCCCTGGACGGCACCCCGCCGTCCGAGATCCTTCGACGGGGCCGGGAGCAGGTGCGCCAGTACGGCGGACGCGTCGTGTTCGGCGAGGTGGTCTCGGCCGAGTCCGCCGCCCCGTCGGCGGACGGGGACCTGCGGTTCACCGTCACCCTGGCCGACGGCCGCCACCTCACCGCCCGCCGCATCCTGGTGGCCACCGGCCTCACGGACGTGCTACCGGAGGTGCCCGGGCTCGCCGAGCACTGGGGACACAGTGTGGTGCACTGCCCGTACTGCCACGGCTGGGAGGTGCGCGACGAGCCCATCGGCATCCTCGCCACCGGCCCGGCCTCCATCGGCCACGCGTTTTTGTTCCGTCAGCTGACCGAGGACCTGACCTACTTCACCCACGGCACCGACCTGGACGAGGACAGCCGCGCCCGTTTCGCCGCCCGCGGCATCCGCGTCATCGACACCCCGGTCACCGAGGTCGTCAACGACGAGGGCGGTGCCCTCGCCGGGGTGCGCCTGGCCGACGGCCAGGTCGTGGCCCGCCGCGTCGTCGCGGTCGCCGCGCAGCTGCAGGCCCGCACCCAGGGCCTGGAAGGCCTGGGCCTGCCGGTGCAGGACCTGCCGAACATGGGCCGCGGTTTCGCCTCCGGCATGGCCGGCACCACCGAGGTGCCGGGTGTGTGGGTGGCCGGCAACGCCACCGATCTGGTCGCCCAGGTCGGGGCCTCCGCAGCGGCCGGCGCACTGGCCGGCGCCGACATCAACAGGATGCTGGCCACCGCGGACACCGACGCGGCCCTCCAGGGGGGATCGCCGAGGTAAGCCCAAAAGTGGCCACACGATGATCTTGAAGCCTCCGTCATCGCTCGATCGAGCGGTAGGCCTCCCCGCGATCAACGCCGTGGCCGGCGACTACGGGAAGACCGAGCTCGGCTAGTCGCGGTCTTGGGCGGGCAGAGCCGTCACCCGTCGGCGTCCGAGGCGCTTTTTCAGAGTGAGGTTCTCGGCGTACAGGTTCGCCGTCACGGTGGCGAGGGCCTCAAGTTCGTTCTGGGTCTGGGCCGCCTGCTCCCTCGCCTCGCGAAGTTGCTTGCGGAGCTTGGCGATTGTCTCGTCGCGCTGGACCTCTCCGGGCGTACGCAGAATGGGGCGGGCGACCTTCGCGTCCCACTCGGCGAGGATGTCTTCGGCGCGGTGCACGGTCGCGTGGCCGACCTGAGCTGAGCGGGGCGTGACAGCGTCGACCGCGCGCGGTTCGAGCGGGGAAGGAGTCATGTCCAGCAGGTTACCGACCGGTCGTTATGTCTCGCGGCCCGGGGCTCCTCCCCCTTCGGCGGCCGACCCGCTCCGGGCGCCCGGCGCGTCCCGAGCGCGCGGCCTACGGGTACCCCCCTCAGGCCCGTGGCATGGTGACGACGATCTTGCCGAAGTGCCCGCCGCGTTCGAGGTGGCGCAACGCCTCCTGGATCCGTTCGGCGGGATGGACGGAGTCGACCACCGGGGTGATGCCGTGCTCGTCGACGAACGCGGCCAGTTCTTCGAGCATCTCCAGGGAGCCGGTCTCGATGCCGTGGACGGTGACGTTCCTGGTGACGAACCGGTAGACGTCGATGTTCGCCGCGCGTCCCGCGATGAGGCCGATGAAGCTGATGGTCCCGCCCACCTTGACCGCTTCCAGCGAGCGGTTGAGGTTGTCCCCGCCGACGGTCTCGACGACGTGGTCCACGCCCTCGCCGCCGGTCGTCCGCAGCACCTCGGCCGCGAGGTCCGCGGTGGCGCGGTAGTTGATCGTGCGGCTGACGCCGAGCGCGCGAAGCCTGCCGAGCTTCTCGTCGCTGCTGGAGGTGACGATCGGGGTGGCGCCCAGCGCGAGGGTCAACTGCGCGGCGAACAGGGCGACTCCGCCGGTGCCGTGGATGAGCACGGTCTCGCCCGGCCGGACCCGGCTGCGCCGCCCGACGGCATGCCAGGCGGTCACCCCGGCGACGGGCAGCGTGGCCGCGTGGACGTCGTCGAGACTCTCGGCGGTCCGCACCGCCTCGTCCTGCTCGACGAGGACGTACTCGGCGAGCATGCCGCGGTTGACCGGCCCGCCCACCGGTGACACATAGGTGTCGTCGGTGAGGCGGCCCGACCGCCATCGGGGCAGGTATCCCGCCGAGACCCGGTCGCCCGGACGCCAGCGGGTCACCTGGGCGCCGATCGCGACGACGTCGCCCACGCCGTCGGAGACGGGGACCACGTCCCGCGTCGGCGACCAGTGGTCGACACCGCCCACGACCAGCAGGTCGCGGTAGTTGAGCGACACCGCCGAGATCCTCACCAGCACCTCGGTCGGACCGGGCGCCGGAACCGGAACCTCGGCGGCGAGCAGCCGGTCGATGCCGTCGCCCCGGGTCGTCCAGGCCTTCATGCGATGCGGTGTCCGGGCCGCCGCGGGTGCGGCGACGTCGGCGGGCGGCGTAGAGGACTGTCCGGGCACGTGAGCATCCGCCATTCGTTCGTCGCGTTCAGGGTCATTGCGTCCGACGTCGTTGCGCGCCAGGTCATTTCGCGCGGCGGCGCTTCGTGGGGGGGGTGCCCCTATGGGTTTCGTCAAGCTGATGGGGCGGGCTGGGGTTCGTA